>PLMF01000076.1:21824-66436 GCA_003142355.1 Bryobacterales bacterium | reverse complement strand
CGGTTCGCGCGATAGAATAGGAGTCATCAGGAGCCGCCATGGCAAGCTTACCCAATCCGCAGACGGTCACCTACGAAGAGTGGCTTCGCATGCCGGAGGTGACGGACTTCATCGAGGAAGTGGTCGACGGAGAGATTCTGATCATGCCGCCAAATAAGTTGCAGCACGCATTGATCGCGCAGCGGATATACAAGGCGCTCGATGCTCAACTGGACGCACGTGAGGTCCTGGTGTTGGCTACCGTTTTCGGTTTGGTGATCCGCAAGGCGCCGCTGACCTCCCGCGTTCCCGATGTGGCCGTCTTCCTAAAGAGCATGATGGTCGAACAGGACGGCTACGTTCACTCCGCACCGCAGCTCGTGGTGGAAGTGCTTTCGCCGGGCAACACGCGCCGCGAGCGCGAACGGAAGCTGGCCGACTACGCCAGCCTCGGTGTTCCTGAAATGTGGGTGGTCTCACCGGAAGCCCGCACGGTCGAAGTGTTGTATCTGGAGAGCGGCTTCTTGCGCAGCGCGCAGGCCCTGACTCAGGGCGTCCTCGAACCAAAGCACTTCCCCAACGTCCAAATCCAGATCGCTGAGATCTGGCCCGATTGATGTTTCGCCTCACCGCCGCCGTGTTCTGCGCTGCCGCCACCCTGCTGGCCGCGGACGACGACCTCGATTCGCAGATGAAGAGCGTCATCGGCGCGTATGCCATCGTGCGGCAGAACGCCGCCGATCCGGTGACCTCCGAACAAGCTTTCTACCAGGGGGCCATCCCCGGACTCTTGCGCCGGCTCGATCCCCACTCCGTTTTCTTCGATCCCGGGCAATTCGAGCAGCTCAAGAGAATGGAATCGGCCACCCAGAAGGGCTTTGGCAGCGTGGTCTCGCTCCTGCCCGGGCGGGTGATTGTGCTGCAAACGCTGCCCGGCACTCCATCCGCCAAGGCCGGGCTCGCGCCGGGCGACGAGATCGTGGCCGTCAACGGATACGCCATCAACCGGCTCGACCTGGACCAGCTCACCGAACTCCTCACGGAGTCGCGCCAGCAGCAGGCGCAGCTTGACGTGAGGCCGCCCGGCTCGGCCGGCATCAAGCACCTGGTTCTGACGCCGGAGGAGATGCAGTCCCCGAGCGTCGAGCGCGCCTTCTTCGTCGCGGCCGGCATCGGCTACATCCGGGTGGCGAGCTTCGACGACAAGACCAGCGGGCAGCTCAAGGAGGCCATCGAAAAACTGGGGGGCGACCGCCTGGCCGGGCTGGTTCTCGATCTGCGCAATAATCCCGGCGGGCTGCTGACCGCCGCCCTCGAAACCTGCTCGCTGTTCCTTCAGCCCGCGTCGAAGATCGTCACCGTGCGCGGCCGCAACGTGCCCGAGACATCCGAAGTGGTGCCCTCGATCGCCACGCCGTACGGATTCAAGCTGGCCATTCTCATCAACGAGAAAACCGCCAGCGCTTCGGAAATCGTCTCCGGCGCCATCGAGGACCACGACCGCGGCACCATCATCGGGCAGGCCAGCTTCGGAAAAGGGCTGGTCCAAAGCGTGTTCCCGCTGAGCGCAGGCACCGGCCTGGCGCTGACCACCGCGCTCTACTACACGCCCAGCGGCCGCTCCATCCAGAAACCGCTGGACGCCGCGCGGTTCGAGCTGGCCGCCGCCACGGCGCACCCCAATGCGCAGCGGGAATTCCACACCGACAAGGGGCGCGTGGTGACGGGAGGCGGCGGCATTCAGCCGGACATGGTGGTCTATCCGCCGGCCGCCAACCGCCTGCGCGCCGTGCTCGATGCCACCGGCTCCTTCACCAACTTCGCCACCGAGTATCTCCGCGATCGCAAGGTCACCGGAGACTTCGAGGTGACGCCTCAAATCATGGACGAGTTCCGCGTGTTTCTTTCGGACCGCAGCATTCAGCCGGGCATCGCCGAATGGTCCGTGGAGCGGGAATTCATCGACAATCGCCTCAAGACCGAAATCTTCAACCAGGCATTCGGCGTGGAGAAAGGCGATGAGGTGGAAGCGCAGCGCGACCCCGTGATCCTGAAGGCGCTGGAAGTGCTGGGAGGGTAGGAAGACGGATCGCACACGCTGCGCGAGCCCGGCTAAGGTCACAGTGTTGCGAACGGCGGTGGTCCGTGGACACATGTGTCGCAATTTCAAACACTTTTTCGCAAAAAACCACACAAATTTGCACAATTGTTGTACTGTACACCACTTTTTCTCGTAAGACAGTACTATTTCCCATTGACGTTCGCACCAGACTATGGAATCATAGTCCACGTACCTAACATTCCTGTTACCAAGACAATACTCATTGTCTGTTGACGCTCGCGCTCAGGTACGGAACCATCGGTCAGTTAGGTATTTCAGAGTTTACGGGTCTCTTGGCATTCTTCACGTGGGTCGCCCGCGGAGCAAGAGAAGCAACTTCAAGAGAAAATGCGGGGAAAGAAGGAGAAGCTGATGAAAAGAGGGAGTTTTACACCTTGGCGTGTGGCTATTCTGCTGTCGATAGCCGTTCTCGCCATCGGATTCGCTCTGGCGCAGTCGCAGGGAGGCGGGCAACCGCCTGGCGACACACCTGAGAGCATGGCACAGACGCCGGCCGGCATGTCGAGCGACGCGGCGCAGGTTTCGGCCGCAGAGCCGAAAGAGGAGCCCGCCAGCGAGACACCGGTCGCGGCGAGCGACGCCGAAGCGGTAACAGCCGCCGCAACCGCAGACGCGGAGGCGGCAGCCCAGGACGCCGTGGCAGGGCGCACCGTAAGCCGAATGCGGAGCACCACACAGGCTCAAAGAGAGGCGGCGGTAAGGAATGCCGCCCGGCGTCGCGGCGCGTTGTCAAAGCAGGGCATTCAGCCCCAAGCCGGCACCGCCACCTGTACCGCGGCGTTGGGGACGCCCTGCGTGCAGGTGGATTATTTCACCAGCGTTCCCAACTACGCGCTCAGCAAGTTCACCGAGCACGTCACATCGGCTGCCAACGTCTTGCCGAAGGTACATGCCGTCGACACCGGAATCCACAAATTCCAGGATGGGCTGGCGGGGTTGGGACCTGCGAACAAGAACAACCTGAACAATTACATCCCCATAGCTACGCCGATGACCAACGTCTGGGGGAACGGCGGCGACTACTACGAGATTGGCTTAAAGGACTATACCCAGCAGTTCAACACGGACCTCCCCGCGACCACTCAACTGCGGGGCTATGCGGACCTCAACCCATCTCCCTTGCCCGCCTTAGGGAGCGGCAACGCCTCCCATTATCTGGGACCGTTCATCCTGGCGGTGAAGGGCACACGGGTGCGCGTGAAGTTCACCAACATGCTGACGAACTCCCTGAATCAGACCGGATCCCCCTTCTTCTACATACCGGGGGACACCAGCTACATGGGGATGTCCCACACAGACTTGAGCAACAACAAAACCTGGTTCTCGATCAACCGCGCCACTCTGCACCTGCATGGCGGCGCCACTCCGTGGATCAGCGATGGTACGCCCCACCAGTGGACGGTACCAGTAGCGGAATACGCCGGGTCTACCGTCCCCGTCGGCTATAAGAGGGGCGCCAGCGTGCAGTTCGTGCCTGACATGTACTTTAACCCCACCTCCCATGCGGCGGAGGCCAAGACGTCAACGTCCACCAGCGATCCCGGCCCCGGTGCGTTGAGTTTCCTCTGGACGAACGATCAGAGCAGCCGGTTCATGTTCTATCACGACCACGCCTATGGCACCACGCGCCTGAACGTGTACGGCGGCGAGGCCGCCGGCTACCTGTTACACGACCCCACGGGTTTGGACACTTTGATCGGCACCGACATTCCCAATAACGCCATGTTCGATGCGACCAGTGATACGCTTTTGGCAGCGGTCCCCAACCCCGGCGGCGCCACTCTCACTCGGGCGACTGGCGGACTCTACCGTTTCGGTATCCCCCTGGTCATCCAGGACAAGACTTTCGTTCCGCCCCAAGCCCAATTGACCGCCCAGGATCCAAGCTGGAACTGGGGAAATGAAGGCAATCTCTGGTTCCCGCACGTTTACATGCCGAACCAGAACCCCAACGACGATTCCGGAGCAACCATCGCGGGCCGCTGGGACTACGGTCCCTGGTTCTGGCCTCCAATGACGTCGTCCGATCTGGCGCACGGCGCCATCACCTGTCAGGGCGCGGGCGACTTAGCCGCCTATGGGGCCACCGCCACCTGCCCCGGGACGCTCAACCCCTCGGGCGTGCCGGAATCTTTCATGGACACCCCGGTGGTCAACGGCGTCGCCTATCCCAAGGTCACGCTTCCTGCGGGAGCCTACCGGTTCCAGGTCCTGAACGCCGCCAACGACCGCATGTTCAACCTGTCTCTGTTCTATGCGGCCGACGCTCTGGGCAACGTCTGCACCACTTCCGCGGCCTACACTGGGCATAATTACGCTGGCGGGACAAATGTTCAGCCCGCCACCGCCGCCTGCACCGAAATCAGGGCGGTTCCCGCGGTTCCGCACCCGCTGATTCAATCGACTACCCCGGCGCCGCTTCCCGCTCCCGGGGCCGAGACGCCAGCCGACGCGGATGACCCGATGCTGGCCTGCGCCGCCACTCCGACACAACCCGATGTGATCCGGGGCACGGGATTCCTCGTGATCGCCAATGCGCCGGGCACCGGCAATCCGAGCCTTCCGGGCCATGATATCGGTGGAGTCGACGCGACCAACCTGGGCGCCATCAACTACAATCCGAATACCGGTCTGCCTGGAACGGCCGCCAGTCCCTGCTGGCCCTCGAGCTGGCCAACGGATGGAAGGGATGGCGGCGTGCCCGACCCGGCTACAGCGGGTCCGCCTTGGGTCCAGATCGGCACTGAAGGCGGCATACTTCCGCTTCCAGTGGTGATTCCGCCCACGCCGGTCGGATACAACTACAACCGCCGGGACATCGTGGTCACCAATGTCCAGGAGCATGCGCTATTTCTGGGGCCCGCGGAGCGCGCCGACGTCATCGCCGACCTCACCAACGTTCCGGTCGGCTCCACCCTGATCCTCTATAACGATTCTCCCGCGCCGGTCCCGGGCTTCGATACGCGCCTCGACTACTACACGGGCGCCCCGGATCTGAGTTCCACCGGCGGATCGCCCACCCCGCAGCCGGGCTTCGGTCCCAACATCCGTACCATTATGCAGATCACCATCGCGGCTCCTACGTCGCCGCAATCGACCTTCAGCCTGGCGGGTCTGAAGGCGCATTTGCCCGCCAAATTCAACGCTACGCAGCCTGCGATCATCGTACCCGAAACCACTTATGCTGCCGAGGGCATCGGCGTCCCCGCCGGAACGCCGGCCAAGGATTCCTACGCCAGAATCCAGAACATGGACCTGAAGTACACCCCGATCGGTGGCACACAGATCGACGCGCCTCTGCTGCCCAAAGCCATTCACGAGCTTTTTGAGAATGACTACGGCAAGATGAATTCCATCCTGGCGGAGGAAATACCGCTCACCAATTTCAATAACCAGACCACCATCCCCTTGGCCTACGTCGATCCGCCCACCGACATCGTCGGCGACGGTGAAACCCAACTCTGGAAAGTCACGCACAACGGCGTGGACAGCCATGCGATCCATTTCCACCTGTTCAACGTGCAGTTGATCAACCGTGTCGGCTGGGATGGCGCCATCAGGCCTCCGGACCCCAACGAACTGGGATGGAAGGAAACCGTCCGCATGAATCCGTTGGAAGACGCCTTTGTGGCCCTGAAACCCGTGAAGATGACCCTTCCCACCACTCCCGACTTTGCGATCCCCGAAAGCTCACGGCTTCTGGACGTGACGCGGAGCCCCGGAGCCACGAACGCCACCGGCCTGCCGGGGTTCACAAATGTGGACCCGAACGGCAACCCCGTAACCATCGTTAACGCTATGAACGACTTCGGCTGGGAGTACGTGTGGCACTGCCACCTTCTGGGCCACGAAGAGAGCGACATGATGCGGCCGCTCGTCTTCAAGGTCGCGACTCCCATCCAACCGACCAATCTGACCGCCACCATTGGCGGCACCGTACCATTTCCCACGGTCAGGCTCAACTGGCAATATACCCAGGGAGGCACTCCGGGGCTCACTTTCACGATCGTGAGAACCATCGGCGCCGCTGCCGCGACCACCATCGCGTCGGGTATCCCGATTACCACCACCACCTTCACGGATCTCAACGCAGCGGCTGGCGCAACCACTACCTACCAGGTATTTGCGGTAAACGGCAGTGCCCTCTCGGCGCCTGCCACCGTAGCCGTAACTACTCTGACGCCTCTGGCCACCCCGGGCGCGATCACCACCACACTCCTCATCTCAACCCGCGTCATCCTGCAATGGGTCGCTCCGAGTCCCATCACCGGCGTGACCGGCTACATCATCCAGCGCGCCCCCAACACGGGCACCAACGCTAGTCCCGTTCAAGGCGCTTTCGTGAACGTGGGGACCAGCGCGACCACCAGCTTCCAGAACACCGGCCTGGTTACGAACACCATCTACTGGTATCGGGTCCAGGCTACCGGCCCGGGCGGCAACGCCTCGGCGTACTCGCCTGTGCTTCAGATACATACCCCGTAAATCCAGCGTGGCCGGTAAGGGGCCTTCCCCTTACCGGCCACGGTAACCGCAGCGGGAGAACACATGGCACTACTACTAGTTTTCGAAGGTTGGCATGATAAGGCGCTTGACTCCGTGCGATTTCAGACCCAGAATGGCGGTGTCGAGGCGGTTGAGAAACTAAAAGGAAGAACGAAATGACCAAACGGATATTAACCATAATCTTTGCGATTGTTATAGCGGCCATACCGGCCTTGGCGGGCATCGTTGATTTCGCCAGCCTCTCCGGCACTCCTCTCGATGGCACCGATCTAACGACCACCAGCGTCCCGCTGAGCGGGGTCACCTTCTCGTACGATGCTCAGGGTTCTGACACGACAGCAACTATCGGCTCTACTGGCATCTTTGGGTTCGCCGGCATCTCCGGGGTGCTGGGTGGCGCGCTGGATCTCAATTTCGCGACGCCCGCGCTGGGACTGATGTTCACGTACTCGGTCTATAATCGTGCAGGTGCAGTATTTAATGACGTGTTTGGGATTTTCACTCCCTCTTCGGACTCGTTGGAAGATTTTACTGGCACGTTTCGGTACGGCTCGCTCGCGAGCTCGTCCACTGTCGTCACTCCGTTCAGCTTGACTTCGCTGTACTTTGGCGACGGAATCAACGGGCAGGTTTTCACCGTCGATAGTGTCGAATTCGATTCCACCGTCCCAGAACCCGGCACCGTTGCCCTCCTGGCTTGCGGCCTCCTCGGGCTTTGCGGCCGGAAGCTGTTGCGCAAAAGATCGTAGTTCATTTCTTTTTGGGGGGTGAACCCCCGATCGTGATTTGGGACTCCCGGTAGCGGTGGCGCGGCTCTTAAGGGGGAGTCGTGCCATCGAAGTCTCCGGAGGAGGAAACCACAGGACCCTCTCCGCTGTTTGGGGCAGAGGTATGATTCAGAGGGGATCAGCTATGAGGACGTTCGCTGCTTTATTTCTCACTCTCACGCCGTTTCTAACATTGACGCTTCCAGCGTCTGGGCAGCAGCCGTATACCTTCACCAAGATTCTGGATGTCTTTACGCCGCGGCCAGACGGCGCCGGGACGTTCACCATCACCACCATCACCACGCCCGCGTTCGACGGGCAATGGGTGGTGTTCCGCGACAACGGCAGCAAGGACGACGGCAGCCTGCAAGCCATCTGGTCCTTCAACACGAAGGACGGCACCTTTCACAAGTTGGCCGATTGGCACACGGTCCAGCCCGGCGGAACCGCCACCTTCACCGAACTCCATCTTCTGGACACGGCGCCGGCGGTGCGCAACGGTACGGTCGTCTTCCTCGGCCGCACCGCGGTCAACGGCCAACCCCTGGAAGGTCTCTATTCCGTGCCGGCTGCCGGTGGAGCGATCGTCAAAGTGGCGGATTACACCACCGCGGATCCGAGCGGCGGCACGTTCACCCTGTTCGATTCATCCGGCCAGCAGATGGGCGGGTTTGGCTTCGACGGCACAACCGTCGCGTTCCACGGCCAGGGGAGCGGCCTGGCCGTGGGCATCTATGCGGCGAATCCCAACGGGTCGGCTCTCAGCCTGATCGCGGATAGCCTGCACCCATACGCCGCATCGGGGGCCAGCGTGAATACCTTCTCCGCCCCTGTGGTGAGCGGCGCCAACGTGGTCCTGGCGGGCACGGATGGCAACCTGTACTCCGGCCTCTACCTGGGCAAGGCCGGAAACAACGGCGCCCTCACCGAGCTGGTGAACTCCAAACAACAGTTGCCGGGGGGAACCAACGCCGCCTTCCGTACGCGGTTCGACGCGCCTTTCCTGTCCCTGGACGGAACTCTTCTCGCCTTTCACGCCAGCGACGCCGCCGCCCCAACTGCCTCGCCGCTCTACGGGCTCTACTGGACCGACCTGACCTCGCACGCCATCAATAGAATCGCCGACGTGAATTCCACTTTGCCCGGCCTCGGGAAACTGAAAAGCATCGGCGACCAGGGCGTGGCGGTCAGCCAGGGAAACGTGCTGTTCCGCGCGGCCGATACCACCACCGGATACCCCGGCAAGAGCGGGTTGTATCTTTGGGCCAACGGCACGGCCGCTCGCATCGTTGGCACGGGTGACGTTATCGGCGGCAACCCCGTCCAGGTGGTTCACGACCCCGGCCCCGGCGCGCTCTCCGGCGCCGGCTTTGCGTTCGTCGCCGAATCCAGCCAGACCAACGGCTTCGCGCTCTATTATGCGACCCCGGCCGCAAGCCCGCTGGTCAGCGTCTCGACCGCCAGTTACGCTTTGGGGCCTGTGGCCGCCAGTTCGATTGCCAGCGCGTTCGGCCAGGGACTGGCCGACGCTGGGGCCACCGGTTCTCTGCCGCTCGGGACCACGCTCGGCAACGTCGCGTTGAGCGTGAAAGACAGCGCCGGCGTCACACGCCCGGCGCTCCTGTACTATGCCGGGCCGACCCAGATCAACTACGTGGTGCCGGACGGGACGGCTGCGGGCGCGGCCACCGTTACGGTCGCCAAGAACGGGCAAACCGTGGCCACCGGCACGCTTCAGGTGGTGGCGGTAGCCCCGGGACTGTTCACCGCCAACGGCGATGGGAAGGGCGCGGCGGCGGCCATCGCTCTCAGGGCGCCGGCGTCGGGAGCGCAAACCTACGTGTACGTCGCCACGTGCGCGGCGGGGAGTTGCGTTACGGCTCCCATCGATCTGGCTGCGTCCACGGACCCGGTTTGGCTGGAACTTTTCGGTACGGGAATCCGCGGTTACAAGACCGATATTAGGTGGACCATAGGCGGGGTGGTGGGGGGGTCGGGTCCCCCATTCGGCGTGCAGTCGCAGTATCCAGGAATGGACCAGGTGAATCTCTTGCTGGATCGGAGCCTGATCGGGCGCGGCGAAATGGACGTGGTCCTGACCGTGGACGGCATCGCCGCCAACACGGTCAAGATCAACGTCAGGTGAAGGCATATAATATACTTCAGCGTCTGATTTGCCCATATGGAAAACGCCGGTAGAACCGTAGCTGGGCTGGTATTGTGCCTGGGTGCCGGTTTCATAGCGGGCGGGGCTTGGTGGAGCCTGAGCACGCCCAGTCCGAAAGCGGCCGCCGGGGCCCATCGGATTCTCTACTACCACGATCCCATGCACCCGGCTTACAAGTCGGACAAACCCGGAATCGCGCCCGACTGCGGCATGCAACTGGAGCCGGTCTACTCCGATCAGGAAGGGCCGGCCGACGGATCAATGGCCCCGCCCGGCACGGTTCGGATCAGCGCGGAGAAGCAGCAGTTGATCGGCGTGCGCGTCGAGGAGGTGCGGAAGGTCGGCCGTGAGGAGAACCTGCGTATCCTCGGCCGTGTGGCCGCCGACGAGGCGCGTCTCTACAAGGTCAATGCCGGAGCGGACGGCCTGATTCGCGAGGTCAGCGGCGCCACCACGGGCAGCCTGGTGAAGAAAGAAGAGGTCCTCGCCAGTTACTTCACCAATGACTCAGTGACCTTCAGAAATCAGCAGAACTACCTGAACGCGTTGAACGTCACGGGCGACACGGCCTTTTCCGATTTTGCCAGAGACACGTTGAAACTGGCGGGGCTGAGCGATGCGCAGGTCCAGGAAATGGCCCGGACTAAGAAGCTCACTTCCACTTATAAACTCACCTCGCCGGTGACGGGCATCATTCTGACGCGCAACGTCTCCGCCGGCCAGCGTTTCGATAAGGGCTTCGAGTTCTATCGCATTGCCGATCTGACTTCGGTTTGGGTGGTGGCGAGCGTTTTCGAGAACGACGCGCGGCTCTTGCGCTCCGTCTCCGGCGCCACGGTACGCTACCTGGGCCGGACCTTCCCCACACGCATGAGCACCGTACTGCCGGAGTTCGACCCCAATACGCGCGCGCTGAAGGTCCGCCTGGAGGTGGCCAACGCCGGCTACGAGCTTCGCCCCGACATGTTCGTCGACGTCGACTTCAAGGTCAACGTGCGTTCCGCCATCGTGGCGCCGGTGGGCGCCGTCATGGACACCGGGCTGCGCAAGGCCGTATTTGTCGACCGCGGCAACGGCTTCTTCGAACCGCGGAAAGTCGAGACAGACGCGCGGTTGGGCGACAGCGTCATCATCACAAGTGGTCTCACACCCGGCGAGCGGATTGTGGTCTCCGGCAATTTCCTGATCGATTCAGAGAGCCGCTTTCAACTTGCCGCGGCTCCCGCCGGCGCCACCGACCCCGTCTGCGGCATGCGCGTGGATCCTGGCCGCTACCACGCCGTCTACAACGGAACCACCTACCACTTCTGCTCCGAATCCTGCCGGACCAAGTTCGTCGCCAACCCTGCCATGTACACGATGAAGCAGGACGAAAATGGCGGGCGCTGAGAAGATCTGAGCCCCGCATGATCGACCGCGTCATCGACTTCTCGGCCAACAACCGGTTCCTCATCTTCACCGTGGCGGCCATCGCCTGTCTGGCCGGCTGGTGGTCGATGATGCGCGTGCCGCTCGATGCCATCCCCGACCTCAGCGACACACAGGTGATTGTTTACTCGCGCTGGGACCGCAGCCCCGACATCGTCGAAGACCAAGTCACTTACCCGATTGTGACGGCCATGCTGGGCGCGCCCAAGGTGAAGGCCGTCCGCGGCTTCTCGGATTTCGGCTACTCCTACGTGTATGTCATCTTCGAGGACGGCACGGATATTTACTGGGCGCGTTCCCGTGCGCTCGAGTATCTCTCCTCGGTGCTGCCCTCTCTGCCGCCGGGCGTGAAAGCTACGCTGGGACCGGATGCCACCGGCCTCGGCTGGATTTTCCAGTACGTCATCACCGACTCCTCCGGCAAGCATAGCCTCGAGGAACTGCGGTCGCTTCAGGATTGGTTCATCCGCTACCAGCTCAAGTCGGTGGCGGGCGTGGCCGAGGTCGCTCCGTTGGGCGGCTTCGGCAAGCAGTACCAGGTGAACGTCGATCCCAACCGGCTGCAAGCTTACGGCGTGTCCATCGGCAAGGTGGTGGAGGCGGTCCGCGGCGGCAACGCGGAGACCGGCGGACGGCTGCTGGAATTTGGCGGCACGGAGTACATGGTGCGCGGCCGCGGTTACGCGAAATCCGTTGGCGACATCGAAGACATTGTGGTTTCGGCGAGCGAGGACGGCACGGCAATCCGCATCAAGGACATTGCCCATGTGGTCTTGGGGCCGGATATCCGCCGCGGCGTCTCCGACCTCGACGGCCAGGGCGAGGCGGTCTCCGGCATTGTGGTGATGCGCCAGGGCGAGAACGCGCTGGACGTCATCAATCGCGTAAAGGCGCGGATCTCGGAGATCCAGCCCGGGCTGCCCGCGGGCGTCAAGATCGTTCCCATCTACGACCGCTCCGACCTCATCCGGCGCGCCATCGACAACCTGAAGTGGACGCTGCTGGAAGTCATCGTTACCGTTGCCTTGGTCATCCTGTTGTTCCTTTCCGACATCCCCAGCGCGCTCATCCCCATGATCACCATCCCGGTGGTGGTGCTGGTCGCCTTCATTCCATTCCGCATGCTGGGCATGACCGCCAACATCATGTCGCTTTCGGGGATCGCCATCGCCATCGGCGCCCTGGTGGACGCGGCCATCGTGGTAGTGGAGCAATCCCACAAGAAGCTCGAGATCTGGGAGCGCGATGGCCGGTTGGGGTCCTACCGCGACGTGGTGGTGGGCGCGATTAAGGAGGTGGGTGGTCCCAGCTTCTTCGCGCTGCTGGTGATCGCCGTCTCGTTCCTGCCGGTGTTGACGCTGGAAGCCCAGGAAGGCCGGCTCTTCAAGCCGCTCGCCTACACCAAGACTCTGGCCATGGTCATCGCCGCCTTCATGGCCATCACGCTCGATCCGGCCTTGCGGCTGACGCTCATGCACCTGCGCCGGTTCAGCTTCCGGCCGCGCTGGCTGGCGGGCGCCGCCAACGCGGTGCTCTCCGGGCGCATCCGTAACGAGGACGGCCACCCGGTGAGCCGGTTCCTCCACCGCATCTATCAACCCGTCTGCGAGTGGTCTTTGCGGCGGAAATGGCTGGTGATTGGAATCGCGGCGGCGATGCTGGTCGCGACCGTGCCGGTCTTCCAGAATCTGGGGTCGGAGTTTATGCCGCCGCTGGACGAGGGCTCGCTGTTCTACATGCCCTCCACCATGCCCGGAATCTCCATCACCGAGGCGCAGAAACTGCTGCAGGTCACCGACCGCGTAATCAAGCAATTCCCCGAAGTCGACCGCGTTCTGGGCAAGGCCGGACGGGCCGAGACGGCCACCGACCCGGCGCCGTTGTCGATGCTCGAAACCGTCATCACGCTCAAGCCCAAACCGCAGTGGCGCCGGGTTCCCACGTGGTATTCCGCGTGGTCCCCGGAGTGGCTGAAGCCGCTCTTCCGCCACATCACTCCGGACAACATCTCGCGCGAGGATCTGGTCAACCAACTGGACGCGGCGCTCAAGCTGCCGGGCGTCTCCAACGCCTGGACCATGCCGGTGAAGGCGCGCATCGACATGCTTACCACTGGCGTCCGCACCCCGGTGGGCCTCAAAATCTACGGTGGGGATGTGGATCAGATTGAAGCCATCGGGACCAGGATCGAGTCGCTTCTCGGGACCGTAAAAGGAACGCGGAGCGTCTTCTCGGAGCGCACCGGATCGGGCTACTTTCTGGACTTTACCTGGAAGCGCGAAGAACTCGCCCGCTACGGCCTCAACATGGAGGAGGCGCAGGAGGTGGTTTCGAGCGCCATCGGCGGCGATAACGTGACCACCACGGTGGAAGGCCGGTCCCGGTACCCGGTCAACGTGCGATACATGCGCGACTTCCGCAGCGACCTGGAAGCTCTGGGAAGGGTACTGGTGCCGGTGCAGGAAGGGAAAAAGCAAATCCCTCTGGCCGAGCTCGCCGACGTCGGCGTGAAATCGGGTCCCGCCATGCTTCGCGACGAAGATGGAATGCTCACTGGCTACGTCTATGTCGACGTCGCCGGGCGCGACGTCAGCGGTTACGTGGACGAAGCCAGGCGGGTGATGGAGAAGCAACTGACGCTCCCTGCGGGCTACTCGATACGGTGGAGCGGCCAGTACGAGGCCATGGAGCGCGTCAAGAACCGGCTGGTGGTGGTGCTGCCGGCAACCATGTTCCTGATCTTCCTGCTGCTCTACCTCAACACGCGATCCGTGGTGAAAACGTTCATCGTCGTGCTCGCCGTGCCGTTTTCCGCCATCGGAGCGTTCTGGTTCCTCTGGCTGCTGGGCTACAACATGAGCATCGCGGTGTGGGTAGGCCTGATCGCCCTGCTGGGCGTGGACGCTGAGACGGGCGTGTTCATGCTGCTCTATCTCGACCTGGCCTACGCGCAAGCCAAGCTCGAAGGCCGCTTGAACAGTCTGGCCGAGTTGCGGCAAGCGATCTTCGCCGGGGCGGTGAAACGCCTGCGCCCGAAGTTTATGACAGCCGCTACCATGCTGCTTGGCCTGGCGCCGATCATGTGGGCCAGCGGCACGGGTTCCGACGTGATGAAGCGGATAGCCGCCCCCATGATCGGCGGCATCTTCACGTCGTTCCTGCTGGAGTTGGTCGTGTATCCCGCGATCTACGAAGTATGGAAATGGCACTTCGAGCTGCGCCAGCATGAGGTGAGACCGGAAGGCACCGAAGCGCCGTCCTTGGCGTAGGGGATGCGCAGCGCCGTGCGGCGGCGCCTCTGGCATAATGAGACCGGAGGCATGAACAGTGGCCACGCCCACCCTGTCCGTTCCTATTTCTCTCGAGAATGAAAAGAATCCCTGGATCGCCGCCGCGGCGCGGTTCGACGAGGCCGCCATGCGGCTCAAGCTGGATGACGGCATGCGCAAGGTGCTGCGCTCGGCCGCCAAGGAGCTTACCGTCCACATTCCGGTGCTGCTCGACGACGGCCGCCTGGAGGTCTTCACCGGCTATCGCGTGCAGCATTCCCTGGCGCGGGGGCCGGCCAAAGGCGGCATCCGCTTCGCCCCCGACGTGACCCTCGACGAGGTCCGCGCGCTGGCCTCCTGGATGACCTGGAAATGCGCCGTCGTGAATATCCCGTTCGGCGGCGGAAAGGGCGGCGTCATCTGCGATCCCAACGTGCTTTCCGACGGCGAGTTGGAAAGGCTCACGCGCCGCTACACCGCCGAGATCATCGACTTCCTCGGACCGGAGCGCGACGTTCCCGCGCCGGACGTNNCGGCCGTGGTCACCGGCAAGCCGATGGCGCTGGGCGGATCGCGCGGCCGGCCGGAGGCCACCGGACGCGGCTGCATGATCGTCATCCTGAAGGCGCTGGAACTGCTCGGTCTCAAGCCGGAAAATTCGCGAGTGGTGATTCAAGGCTTCGGCAACGTGGGAAGCATGGCGGCCAAGCTCATGAGCGCCATCGGATTCAAAATCGTCTGCATGATCGAATACGACGGCGCGGTTTACAATCCCAACGGCCTCGACACCGCCGCGCTTCAGCAACACCGCAGGGAGACCGGCTCCATCACCGGCTTTGCCGGCGGCGAGGACATCGACAAGGACGAAGCCCTGTTTCTGGAGTGCGAGGTGCTCATCCCCGCCGCCACGGAGAACGTAATCCATTCCGGGAACGCCGAGAGAATCCGGTGCAAGATCCTGTGCGAGGGCGCCAACGGCCCCTCTACTCCGCTGGCCGACGAGGTTCTGGCGGACAAGAAGATCTTCGTGATCCCCGACATTCTGGCCAACGCGGGCGGCGTGACCGTCTCCTATTTCGAATGGGTGCAGGACCGCCAGGGCTTCTTCTGGAACGAGCAGCTAGTGAACCAACGCCTCGAGGAGATCATGACGGAGAGCTTCGACGCGGTGGTGGAATTCGCCCGTGCACACCAGGTGAACAATCGCATCGCCGCCTACATGCTGGCTCTCGATCGCGTGGCCCAGGCCATCAAGCTCCGGGGCATCTACGCGTGATGTGGCGCTGATGTCCTCCGACGCCTCCACGCCGCTGATGCGGCAGTACAACGGCATCAAGCAGCAGGTTCCCAACGCCCTGCTGATGTTCCGGCTGGGCGATTTCTACGAGCTGTTTTTCGAAGACGCCGTGGTGGCCGCGCGCGAGCTCGAAATCACCCTCACCTCGCGCAACAAGGAAAAGGGCGCCGCCATTCCCATGTGCGGCGTGCCCTACCACGCAGCCGACGGATACATCGCGCGCCTGATCCAGAAGGGTTATCGCGTGGCCATCTGCGACCAGATGGAAAATCCCAAGTTCGCGAAGTCCCTGGTGAAGCGCGAGATCACGCGCGTGGTGACGCCGGGCACCGCCATGGACGCCAACCTGGTAGGTTCGCGCGAGAACAACTACCTGGCCGCCGTGGCCCGCGCGGGCCCCCGCTCGGCCGTGGCCCACGTCGATCTCTCCACCGGCGAATTCCGCGTCACGGAGATGGAGCCCGCCGAAGTCGCGGCCGTTCTCGAGCAGCTCGGCGCGCGCGAAGTCCTGTTCCCCGCCGACCTTCCGCTGCTCACCGGTGAAGATCGCCCTTCCCGCCGCTTCGTCCGCACCGAGCTCGAGGAGTGGATTTTCAGCCACGACTACGCCGGCCGCACCCTGCGCGACCATTTCAAGCTCCTCTCGCTCGACGGCTGCGGACTGGCCAACCGTCCCGCGGCGGTGGGCGCGGCGGGCGCCATCCTGCACTACCTCCGCGACACGCAGCGGGCGGCGCTCGACCACCTCGACCGGCCCACTTACTACGACCGCGCCGATTCCATGGTGCTCGACGCCGTCACCGTCCGCAATCTTGAGTTGATCGAGCCGCTGTTCGCCGCCGACGCCAGCGGGCAGGCCCAGGCCACGCTGCTGGCCGTCCTCGACCGGACCGCGACCGGCATGGGCGGCCGCCTCCTCCGCCAGCGCCTGCTGCGCCCCTCGATGGACCGCGCCGAAATCGAGCAGCGCCTCGAGGCCGTGGGCGAGCTGCTCCAGCAGACCATCCTGCGCGCCGAGCTTCGCCGGCAGCTCGAAGGCATTCTCGATCTCGAGCGCCTGCTGGCCAAGGTGACGCTGGGTTCCGCGGGACCCCGCGATTTGCTGGCACTCGGCCGCTCGCTCGATAAGATCCCCGCCCTCAAGCGCTCGTTCGATACCGAGCAGGCGGCCCGTCTGCGGTCCATTCACGAGCGCCTGGACGAGCTGCCCGACGTGGCCAATCTCATTCTCGAGGCCATCGCCGATGAGCCGCCGTTCTCCATCGCCGACGGCGGCGCTATCCGCTCCGGCTTCAACGCCGGGCTCGACGAGCTGCGCGATCTCAGCCTGAACGGCCGCCAGTACATCGCGCAAATCGAAGCGCGCGAACGGCAGCGCACCGGCATCCAGTCGCTCAAGGTGCGCTTCAACAACGTGTTCGGTTACTACATCGAAATCACGCGCGCCAACCTGCACCTGGCGCCCGCGGATTACGAACGCAAGCAGACGCTGGCCAACGCGGAGCGTTTCACCACCCCCGAGCTCAAGGATTACGAGCGCAAAGTGCTGGACGCCGAAGAGAAGATCCTGACCCTGGAAAAGGAGCTTTTCACGGACGTGCGCCAGCGCGTGGCCGCGCAAGCGCAGCGCATCCGCGCCACGGCCACGGCGGTGGCGGAGCTGGACGTGACCGCCTCGCTGGCCCAGGTGGCCGCGGAAAACCGCTACCAGCGCCCCACGTTCTCGGATACCGGCGAGATGCGGATCATGGCCGGCCGCCACCCCGTCATCGAGCGGATCGCGGAACAGGAGGCCGGCCGCTTCATCCCCAACGACCTCTACCTCAACGACTCCGCGGACCTCATCGCCATCATCACCGGCCCCAATATGGGCGGCAAGTCCACCTACCTCCGCCAGGCCGCGCTCATTTCGATCCTGGCGCAACTGGGGTCGTTTGTGCCGGCCGATTCCGCCAGCCTGCCCATAATAGACCGCATCTTCACGCGCATCGGCGCCTCCGACAACTTGGCGCGCGGGCGCTCCACTTTCATGGTCGAGATGACCGAGACCGCCGTCATCCTGAACACCGCCACGCCGCGCAGCTTCATCGTGCTCGACGAAATCGGCCGCGGCACCGCCACCTACGACGGCCTCGCGCTGGCCTGGGCGGTGGTCGAACACATCCACTCCCGCACCCGCGCCAAGACGCTCTTTGCGACGCACTACCACGAGCTGACCGAGCTGGCCGACCTGCTCGAAGGCGTGCGCAACCTCAGCGTCTCGGTGAAGGAGGCCGGCGACCACATCATCTTCCTGAGGAAAGTCGAGCCCGGCAAGGCCGACCGCAGCTACGGCATCGAGGTCGCGCGCCTGGCCGGCCTGCCGCTGACGGTGATCGAGCGCGCGCGCGAGGTTTTGAAACTGCACGAGCGGACCGAGCACGTGGTCACCGAAGAGCTCGCGAAATCCGAAGAGGGGCCGGTGCAGATCCAGCTCTTCGAGCCCGTAGGTTACGGCATCGCCGAGCGCATACGGAGCCTGAAGCTGGACGAGCTGCGCCCCATCGAAGCCCTGCAATTGTTGAGCGAATTGCAGAAGGAGCTGAAGCGTTCATGAGGGTGGCGGGAGTAATGAGCGGGACGTCGCTCGACGGCATCGACGTGGCGGTGGTGGAAATCAGAGGGCGGCGGGTTGAGACGATCGGTTTCGTGTGCACGCCGTACTCCGAAGCTGTTCGATCCGCGATTCTCGGGGTTGACAGGCCAAAGGGCCTGTCCCACCTGAACTTTCGGCTTGGCGAACTCTACGCGCGCGCGGTTTTGCGAGCCGTGCGCCGCTACGGCCCCGTCGAGTTGATCGGCTGCCATGGCCAGACCATCTACCATGAAGGCGGCGTCCACACGTTACAGATCGGCGAAGCCGCGGTGGTGGCCGAGCGCACGGGCGTGCCGGTGGTTTCGAACTTCCGCGCGCGCGATATCGCCGCCGGCGGCGAGGGCGCGCCGCTGGTTCCGTACGTCGATTACCTGCTGTTCCGCCATCCGAAGCGCACGCGCATCGCGCTGAACATCGGCGGCATTGCCAACATCACAGTGATCCCCGCGGGCGCGGCGCCCGAAGACGTGGTGGCGTTCGATACCGGCCCCGGCAACATGGTGATCGACGCTCTTGCGCGGGAGATGGGATTGCCCTGCGACCGCGGCGGAAAGATCGCCGCTTCAGGCCGGGTGGACCGGGCGCTGCTCGATGACCTGCTCGCCGACCCCTACTACCGCCGCCCGCCGCCCAAGAGCGCGGGCCGGGAGCAGTACGGCGCCGAGTTCGTCGCGCGCCTGAAAAACTCGGGCCTCCCGATACCGGACCTCATCGCCACAGCGACGGTCCTAACGGCAGCCACTGTGGCGCAGGCACTCTTGCCTGCCGTGTCGGCACTCGTGCCGACACGCTGTCCGCGCCACCGCCCCACCGACCTCATCGTCTCCGGCGGCGGCGTCCACAATCCTCAAATCATGGCGCATCTCGCCGGCTTCCTGCCCGGTATCGCAATCTCTACCTCCACCGACCACGGCGTCGACGCCGATGCCAAAGAAGCCATCGCCTTCGCCGTGTTGGCGTATCAGACCTGGCGCAAGAGGCCGTCGAACCTGCCCTCCGCCACTGGAGCCAGGCACGCGGTGGTGCTCGGCAGTGTGACGTTATAGCAGTAATGTGCCCTTGGGCGATAGCATGCGCTCGGACTGAGCTTCTGGAACGAGGACCGTTTGGAGCCCAGACATCCCAGTACCTTTGGCCCAGTATAAATGAGGCCTTATACTACTCTTTATCCTTGACTCTATTTGGAAGACGCGAGAAGATTAAGGGTTAGGTTTCCAAACGGAGTTGCCACGGAAGTAAGAGAATTGAACATTCGGTCATGCGGGCTTGAGTCTGCGTGTCAGGACCTCAAAAGGAGATCAAGGTGGTTCAGCGAAGTTGGATGTCGGGTTTAGTGTTGCTTTGCGTGTGCTCAGTCGCCGCATTCGCGGGTCCGTTGACGCTCACGCCTCCTACCGGTAGTTTTATCGATAACAGCGCTGGCGCAACGCGAGGAGATATCATTACCATGACCGGGGACTACACCCTGACTTCAATCGGAATCGATGCCCTGATCGTGGACGGTGCTCAACTCACTTTCAACGCTTATGTCTATAACGATCAGGGTGGAAGTGGTGTCAATCAATTGGCTCTCGGTGCGTCTGAGCTTGTCAATGGATATGGGACCGAACAGTGGTTCGACCTGCCGATTTCGTTCACCCTGCAATCTGGCCAGAGCTATGACATAGGTATCAGTTTCAACAGCTCCAGCGATCCGAATCTGGAGATTAACTACTTCGATTTCACCAGCGACAACCCTCCCTTCTCGGTCGGACCCGTAACGGTGCTCGACGGAGAGGAGTCGCACTGCGGCCCATGCAACAGTATTGCGCCGAACCTGCGTCTCGACGGTGCTGGCAGCGGGGTCGGCGGGGTCCCTGAGCCGGGATCTCTGATCCTCTTGGGAACTGGAGCGCTGGTACTGTTCGGAGCCATCCGCCGCAAGCGGATTGGATCCGGAAGCATTACGTTCTAATCGCCTCCGCGATCAGCCGCCCGTGCAACCGCCCGTTCTCGATGAAGATTTCGTTGGTGTGCATGCCCGCGACAATCACGCCCGCCAGGTAGACGCCCGCGCGCGCGCTCTCCAGCGTTTCCGGATTGGTGCGCGGCCTGAGCGTATCCGGCTCCAGCGCGATTCCCGCGGCGTTGAGAAATGCGAGGTCCGGCCGGTAGCCAATCAGCGCAAAAACGAAATCATTCTTTAACAACACTTCGCCATCCGGCGTCGCCACCCGAATCGAATCCGGCCGAATCTCCACCACCCGCGAACGAAAGTACGCGCGAATTTCGCCGTTCTGAATGCGGTTCTCGATGTTCGGTTTGATCCAATACTTCACCGAATCCGAGATCCCCGCCCCGCGATGGATCCGCGTCACGCGCGCGCCGGTCCACCACAGTTCCAGCGCCGCGATGGCCGCCGAGTTCTTGGCTCCGATCACCGCCACATCGTGGTTGTAATAGGGATGCGCCTCTTTGTAATAGTGCAGGACCTTGCCGAGTTCCTCACCCGGCACGTCCAGCATGTTGGGCACGTCGTAATAGCCGGTGGCCAGCACGATTTTGCGCGCCTGGTAAACGTGACTGCATCCCAGCCGGTCGGTAGTGAACACCTGGAATAAGCCGTCGTCGCCCGCGATCCGGTCCACGCGCTCGTACTGCCGGATCTCGAGTTGAAAATGCTCCGCCACTTTCCGGTAGTACTTCAGCGCCTCGGTTCGATTGGGCTTGTCGTTGAGGCTGGTCATCGGGATATTGCCGATTTCGAGCAGCTCCGGCGTGGTGAAGAACGTCATGTTGGCGGGGTAGTGGTAGATGGAATTGACCACGCAGCCCTTCTCCACCAGCACGGTTTTCAGGCCACGGTGTTGGAGCTCGATTCCGCAAGCGAGCCCCGTCGGTCCCGCGCCCACCACCACCACGTCGAAGGCTTCGGTCACAATTTGTTCTCTACTTCGCGGTAGACCGCCTCCAGCGCGCCGTCGAGCGCGGCCGCATCCTTCCCGCCGCCTTCCGCCATGTCCGGCCGCCCGCCGCCCTTGCCGCCCACCGCCTGCGCCAGCATGCCCGCCAGCTTTCCCGCGTGGACCTTGCCCGTGAGGTCCTTGGTCACCGCCGTTACAATCGCAACGCTGCCCTCTTCCACCGAGGCCAGCACCACCACGGCGCTCTTCCATTTGTTGCGCAGCGAATCGGCCAGCGACCGCATCTGCTGCCGGTCCATGCCCTCGACGCGCGCCGCCAGCACCTTGGCTCCCGCGATCGTCCGCGCCTGCGCCTCCAGCCCCCCCGCCGCCGCTTGCGCCAGTTTGTTCTTCAACTGCTCCACCTGCTTCTCGAGCGCCCGCTCCGCGGCCAGCAGCTTCTCCACGTGCTCGATCAGCTCCGGCTCCGGCGCCTTCACCAGGCCGGCCATGCGCCGCACCGCGTCCGTCGATTCCTGGTACTGCCGCAAAGCCGCTTCGCCCGTGATGGCCTCGATGCGCCGCACGCCCGCCGAAATGCTTCCCTCGTAGACGATTTTGCAGACGCCGATGTCGCCCGTGCGGCTGACGTGCGTGCCTCCGCACAATTCCCGGCTGAACCCCGGCACGGAAACCACCCGCACCTCTTCGCCGTACTTCTCGCCGAACAGCGCCATGGCGCCGGTGGCGATGGCTTCATCGAGCGCCATGATGCGCGTCTCCACCGGCGTGTTCTTGAGGATCTGCTGGTTGGCGAGCCGCTCCACTTCCTCGATCTCCGCGCGGTCCATGGCCGCGTAGTGNNCCCCAGCACCTGCCGCAACGAGGCGTGCAACAGGTGCGTGGCCGTGTGGTTGCGCCGCGTGGCATCGCGCAGCGTCACCCGCGCGATGACGCGGTCGCCCACCGCAATCGGGGCGCGCGCCACCGTCCGATGCACGATCAGTCCGGGAACCCCGTAAAACACCGCCTCCACATCCGCTACCTTGTTCATGGGAGCCGTATAGAGCTCGCCCTGGTCGCCCGCTTGCCCACCGGACTCGGCGTAGAACGGCGTCTCAACCAGCACCAACTCCGCCCTGGCGCCGGCCGGCACCCGCTCCACCAGGTTCTGGTCCACGATAAGGCCGATCACCCTCGATTCCGCTTCTGTCGTCTCGTACCCCAGAAACTTCGTGCGCCCGCGCGCCAGCAGTTGCTGGTAGGCCGGAACCACCGCGGCTTTCTCCGCGCCCTTCCAGCTCGCCCGCGCGCGCTCGCGCTGCTGCTCCATCTCGCGCTCGAAACCGGCGCGGTCGAGCGCCAGGCCGTGCTCGCGCGCCATGTCTTCCTGCTCGTCGGGCGCCAGGCCATAGGTGTCGTACAGCTTGAACGAAATCGCGCCGGGAATGATGCGGCCTTCCACGGACTTGATGGACTCGCCAAAAACCTTCTCCGCCACCACGAACGAGGTGGCGTAGCGGTGCTCTTCCTCTTTCACCACGCGCGCCACGCGCGGCACGCTTTCCATCAGCTCCGGGTATGCGGATTGCATCAACTGGGCTACGAAGCCGGTGAGCTTGTACAGAAACGGCTCTTCCACGCCGGCCATGCGCGCGTTTCTCATGGCGCGCCGCATGATCTTGCGCAGCACGTAGCCCCGCCCCTCGTTCGAAGGCAGCACCCCGTCGTGGATCAGGAACGCCGTTGCGCGCGTGTGGTCCGCCACAATGCGCAGCGCGGTATCGACGCGCGCATCGGTGCCGTAAGCTAGGCCAAACAGGCCGGAGGCCTGGTCGATAATCGGCCGGATGAGATCCGTTTCGTAATTCGAAAGCTTCCCTTCGAGCACCGCCGCCACGCGCTCCAGGCCCATGCCGGTGTCGATCGAGGGCCGCGGCAGCGGCGTCAGCACCCCGCCGGCGTCGCGGTTAAACTGCATGAATACCAGGTTCCAGATCTCCACGTACCGGCCGCCCGCGTCGCTCGGAAACTGCTCTCCCTCGCGCCCCGGATCGGCCGCTTCCACCCCCAGGTCGTAATGGATCTCCGAGCACGGCCCGCACGGCCCGGTCTCGCCCATCTGCCAGAAGTTGTCCTTCTCATCCAGCCGGAAGATGCGGCTCTTGGGAACGCCGGCCACCTTCTGCCACAATTGCTCGGCGTCGTCGTCCTCGCGGAACACCGTCACGTAGAGCTTGTCTTTGGGCAGGCCGTAGTCTTTGGTGATCAGGTCCCAGGCGAACTCGATGGCCTCGGCCTTGAAGTAATCGCCGAACGAAAAATTGCCCAGCATCTCGAAGAACGTGTGGTGCCGCCGCGTATACCCGACGTTCTCGAGATCGTTGTGCTTGCCGCCCGCGCGCACGCACTTCTGCGAGCTGGCGGCGCGCGTGTAATCGCGCCGCTCGTGGCCCAGGAAGACGTCCTTGAATTGGTTCATGCCGGCGTTGGTGAACAACAGAGTCGGGTCGTTGGCCGGCACCAGCGACCCGCTGCGCACCACCCGGTGCCCCCGGCTGGCAAAAAAATCGAGAAAACGCTGCCTGGTTTCGTCACCTGTCACGGAAATTCCTTGTGGATGTGGAGTAACTTCAATTGTAGCGGAGTGCGGGAATCGGACCACTGTGGGACAGACGCTTTCGTCTGTCAACCCGGCGCTCTCGGCGATCTATGCCGGTTGGTCCGCGGCGCCAAGTGGCAGGAAACGCCCGTTCTCGCCATACAGGTCTTCCCTTCTCAAGGAGAGCCCTTCCGGCCACGATCCGTAGCTGTCCACGGGGAAGTCCAGATGAGGAGATCGTAGCGGTGCGGCGTCCTTCTCGTCGATAATCACCAGCACATCATGCTCGCCCGGACGGATATCCGACGGCGCCGGCGCCCTCAGTGTGATCCGCCCTTCGCCGTCAATCAGAGCGCGAGTTTCGATCGTTTTCATCCGCACAATCCTATACCTGTGAGTTCATCGTAAGCGCCATCGTCTTATCCAATCGCCGTCAGCGCCTGCTCGAAATCGGCCAGCAGGTGGCGCCAGCCTTCAACCCCACCGACAGTGGAGTAACTTCAATTGTAGCGGAGTGGCGCGGGCACTCCGGCCCGGCGCTCACATCCCCAGCACAGCCGCCAGTGTCACGATTCCGCTCCACAGGTTCCCCACCCGCAGGTTTTCGTTGTCGCTGTGTTGGTTGTTGTCGAAGTTCACGATCGGCACTCCCACCGCCGGCACGCCCAGCTCGCGTATGAACGGAGCGATGGGCACCGTCCCGCCCATGGTCCGTATGCGCACCGGCGCCGCGCCCCACATGCGCGTCAGCGCTCGCGTTACCTCGATGGCCTCCGCCGATTCCGGCTCGGTCCGATACGCCTCCATGACTTCGCCCGCCTTCAACCGCGCCAGCTTCGCATACTTCAGGCGAGTGGCGTCGTCCGGCTCGCCTTCGGTCACGTGGTAACCCTGCTTCGCAATGTGCGCGCGCACCCTTTCCACCATCCGCGCCGCAGGAGTCTCCTTCACTAGCCTGATATCGATAGCGGCGGTGGCATCCGTCGGAATGATCGTCCGCGGTTCGTCCACGTAACCGCTGCGCATGCCGCGCACGTTCAGGCTGGGGAATTGCAGCGCCTCTTGCAGGCTCTCATTCACCGTGTCGGGCCTGGCCACGCCGAACAGCTTCAGCAGCGCCGGCTCATCGTCGGGAACCGACCGCAGCACGCGCCGCTCCGCCGCCGTGAGCGGCGGCACATCGGCGTAGAAACCCTCGATGGTGGTGCGCCCCTGTTCGTCCTTCATGGACGCCAGCAGTTGCGCCAGCCGCATCGCCGGGTTGGGAATCCAGTTGCCGTAATGGCCGCTGTGCAGCGCCATCTTCGGCCCGTAGACCGTCAGGTCGAGCGTCACGATGCCGCGCGCGCCGAAGGCCAGCGTCGGCCGCCCGCTGGGGTGCACCGGACCGTCCAGAATCAGCAGCAGCGACGCTTTCAGCTTGTCGCGGTAGCGCGCGATGGCCGCCGTCAGGCTGGGAGATCCCATCTCCTCCTCGCCGTCGATCACCACGTGGATATTGCTCGCGAATTTGCCCTGTAGCGCATCCATGGCGGCGCAGAACGCCACAATCGGCGCTTTGTCGTCCGACGCCGAGCGCGCATAAATCCGCCAATCGTCGGGAAATTTCTCGAGCGCGGCCCAATTGGCGATGTCCCGCGCGCCGTCGCGCATGACCGGCCGGAACGGCTCGGTCTTCCAACGCGACGAGTCCACCGGTTGGCCGTCGTAGTGAATGTAATACAGCACCGTGCGCGCGGCGCCCGCCACGTTCTTCTCGGCGTACACCAGCGGATTGCCCGCCGTCTCCAGCAGCTCCGCCTGCATGCCGTGGCGCTCCAGCAGGCCGCGGATGAACTCCGCGTTGCGGCGGATATTCGCCTGGTCGGTGCCCACGTTGGGTATCCGCAGCAGCTCGTTGAATTCGCCCATAATCTGCCGCTGGTGCGACGCCACCCACGTCTCCACCGCCGCGCGTTCCTGCCCGTACGCCAACGCCGCCGCCGCCATCAGCAGCCCGATTCGCAACATCGTCATCCCCCTACGATACTACTCGCTACCGCAGCGCCAGCAGCCCCACCAGCGCCGCCCCCGCCATCACCCACAGCGTCGTGCGCGTGGTCAGCACCAGAAACAGGAAGCTCGCCACCGCAATCCCCACCGGAATCCAGCCGGTCAGCGCGTCGCGCGCCAGCGGAACGGTGGCCTCGATCACCAGCCCGGCCGCCGCCAACGTCACTGCCTGGATGGCGCTCTTCACCCGCGGACGCTCCGCGCGCCGGCCCAGATAGTGCAGGATCGGAATGATCAGAAACGCCGGCGCCAGGCACGCCGCGCAGCCGGCGCATGCCCCCGGCCAGCCCGCCACAAAGTACCCCACGCTCACCAGGTAGAGGCCGTTCGGCCCCGGAGCCGTCCGCCCCGCCGCCACCGCCGCGTTGAGCTCGCGGTCCGTCATCGCATGGCGCATCTCCACGAAGTCGTGCCGCACCACCGGCAGGGAAGTGAGTCCGCTGAAGGAAGTCGCCGAGGCCTTCAACAGCAGCAGAAAAACCAGCAGCGGATTCATGGCTTTGGCTCCTGCCACAGGGAACCCGCCACCGCGGCCAGGCCGAGAACCGCCACCGGCGACATGCCGAATCGGAGTGGCAGCCACACCGCCGCCCCCGCTATCGCCAGCGCCCGAGCCATCCGCCGCCAATCGCGCGTGGCCAGCGAGGGGGCCAGAAGCTGCCACGCGCTGGTGGCCATCAGCCCCACGGCCGCCGCCAGCGTGCCTGCAATTGCGGCCATGGCGATCGCGTTCTGCTTCCACGCTTCGTAACCCAGAGTCAGCAGAACCACGCACACCGCCGATGGAACCGCCGCCGCCAGCACCGCCAGCAGAGCGCCGGCCCATCCCGCCAGCTCCCAGGCGGCGCCGGCGCAGAACGCCAGCATGTTGGTGCCCGGCGTGATGCGCGCCAGCGCATAGACCAGCCCGTACGTTTCCGGCGCCAGCCAGCGCCGCGTGGTCACCAGCTCCGCATAGAGCGCCGCCATGCTGGGGTCGCCGCCCCCGAAGGTCAGATTCCCCACGCGCGCAAAGACGCCCGTCATTCGCCCGAGGGAAAAAGATTTCATTGATGCTACTCTATCATTGGGTATGCGAGGCAAATGGGCGCTGCTCTCGGTGGCGGCGGTGCTCGCCGGCGTCGCCGGCGGGGTGCTCTCGTTGCGGTACCGGCGCCCGCCGCCGGCTCTTCCGGTTCGCGCGGCCGGCCCCGCCGTGCTGCCGGCCAACCAGGTTACGCTCTCCGGCGCCATTCGCCCGCAGCACATCGTCGGCGTGGGCGCCCAAGTCAACGGCGTCATCGACGCCTTCCTGGTGGATGTGGGCCAGGACGTCTACCAGGGGCAGGTGCTGGCGCGCATCGGCAGTCAGGGGCTGGATAGCTCCCGCGAGGCGGCCGCCAGCGCCGCGGATCACGCCCAGGAGCGCGTCATCCGGGCCGAGGCCGCCGTGGCCGGCGCGCGCCTGGAACAGTCCCGCGCGGACGCCGAAGCGCAACGCGCCCGTTTCGCCATGGAGCGCGCCGAAGCCGCCCATTCGCGCCAGCAGGTGCTCTTCGCCCAGGGCGCTACGCCGCGCCTCGTCTATGAGAAGGCCGAGCGCGAATACGACAGCGCGCGGGCCGAGTTCGCGGTCATGGATAAGGCCGCGCGCGCCACCGCCGAACGCGTCCAGAGCGCGCTCGGTGAGGTGACTTCGGCGCAGAAGATTCTGGCCGGCGAAAACCAGCGGTTGCAGGAGTCGCAAGCCGCCTTCGAGGCCGCCGACGTGCACGCTCCCGTGGATGGCCTGCTGGTGGGACGCAACGGGGAAGTCGGCAAGCCCGCGCAGGAGTTCGGCGACAACCTGTTCCAAATTGCCACCGATACCTACGCCCTCGAAATAGCCCTCGAGCCCCAACCGCCCGTCCTCAAGCGCCTCCGGCCCGGACAGCCGGCGCTGGTTCTGNNCCCAGGTGCTGGTGGAATTCAACAGCACCATCCCCGCCATCCGCCCCGGCATGTTGGCCGACGTGCGCCTGAAGCTGGATTGACACCACTGTAGGGGCCGGGCATGCCCGGCCCGCTGCCCGGCCCACTGCCGTAAGATAGAGATACCGGAGATCCTTATGGAATTCCTAGCCGCCAGTCTCTTGGAACTGATCACCCAGACCTCCACCAACCTTCCGCCCGACGTGCGCGCCGCCATGTCGCTGGCGGCCAACATCGAAACGCCGGCCACGCAGTCCTCGCAGGCGTTCGACATTATCCTCTCCAACGTCGACATGGCGGTCGATGACACCGGCCCCGTCTGCCAGGACACCGGCATGCCGACTTTTGTGATCCACACGCCCGTCGGCGTGAACCAGATCCGCATCGGGAAAGCCATCCGCGAGGCCATTGCCGAGGCCACGCGGCTGGGCAAGCTGCGCCCCAATTCGGTGGATTCCATCACCGGGAAGAACAGCGGCAACAACCTCGGCGAAGAGACCCCCGTGCTGCACTTCGAGCAGTGGGAAGAGGATGAGATCGAAATCCGGCTCATCCTCAAGGGCGGCGGCTGCGAGAACATGAACATCCAGTATTCGGTGCCCTGCGTTCTCGACCACCTCGGCCGCGCCGACCGCACCCTCGAGGGCGTGCGCAAGTGCATCCTCCACGCCGTATGGCAGGCGCAGGGGCAAGGCTGCGCGCCCGGGGCCCTCGGCGTGTGCATCGGCAGCGACCGCGCGCACGGCTACGAGCTGGCCAAGGGCCAGCTCTTCCGCACGCTCGACGATGTCAACCCCAACCCCGTGCTGGCCAAGCTCGAATCCGAAATCATGGAAGAGGCCAACCAGCTCGGCGTGGGCGCCATGGGATTCGGCGGCAAGGCGTCGCTCATCGGCTGCAAGATCGCGGCCGCCAACCGCCTGCCGGCCTGTTTCTTCGTTTCAGTGGCCTACGAGTGTTGGGCCTTCCGCCGCCTGGGCGTGCGCTTGGACGCCGCCACCGGCGCCATTACCAAGTGGCTGTATCGCGATCCGTCGCGGCCCATCGAGCGCATGGCGCGCGGCCAAGGGTTCCCTCTCACCGGCCGCGAGGTCATCCTGACGCCGCCGCTCTCCGAAGCGCAGATGCGCGCGCTCGAAGTCGGCGACGTGGTGCTCATCCGCGGCGACATGTTCACCGGCCGCGACAATGTGCACGCCTACCTCATGAAGAACCCGCCGCCCGTGGACCTGAACGGCGCCGTGCTCTACCATTGCGGCCCCGTGATGATCCAGGAAGGCGGCCGCTGGAGTGTGAAAGCCGCCGGCCCCACCACCAGCAGCCGGGAAGAGCCTTACGAAGCCGATGTCATCCGGCGTTACGGCGTGCGCGCGGTAATCGGCAAAGGTGGGATGGGCGCCAGGACCCTGGCCGCCCTGAAGGATTTCGGCGCCGTCTACCTGAACGCCATCGGCGGCGCCGCGCAGTATTATGCGCGCACGGTGGTGGAAGTCCCTGGCGTCTACTTGATGGAGTTCGGCATCCCCGAAGCGATGTGGCACTACCGCGTCAAGGACTTTGCCGCCATCGTGACCATGGACGCCCACGGCAACAGTCTGCATGCCGACGTCCAGAAGGCGACCGGCGAAGCGCTGCAAGCGTTGCAGAAGGCGTAGGGGCGAGGCATGCCTCGCCCGCCGGTGCGGGTCGAGGCGCCGCCGCTCGATGAAGCGTATTTGAATTGGTGCAAGCGCATTTGCTACACTGAAACTTCCCCCGGCCAGGTAGCTCAGTCGGTAGAGCGCAGCCCTGAAAAGGCTGGCGTCGGCGGTTCGATTCCGTCCCTGGCCACCACGTTTTCAGTAGTTTACAGCCATCACCCGCAGCGGTATTCAGGAGGTAGATCTCGCCATGAGACGGTTAGCGATTGTAGCTTGCGGATTAGCGTGGGCGGCCCTGCTCGGCGGCCCCGCATTGGCGCAGGGGCGAGCCCAGCAGGGGCAAGCCGACAAGCCGGAGTGGGCCAAGGCTAAGATCTACAACACGGTCAAGCTGAAGCTGGCCCAACACNNGAAAAGGCCAAACACTACGACTGGGCCTTTTTCGATATGCAGCACAGCACCATGTGGTTTTCCGATGTCGAGAAGATGATCGCAGCGTGCCCCTACAACGGCGCGATTCCGTTCGTGAGGCTGCCGGACGCGCAGGAATGGCACATTCAGCAAGCCACCGATATCGGGGCGCTGGGCGTCATCGTTCCCACTGTGGACGACGTGGAGCGGGCCCGCGAGGCCGCCAAGTGGGTTCGCTATCCGCCGGTGGCGCGCCGCAGTCTGGGCCAGAACCAAGCCTCGAGGATCTGGGGGCCGGATTACAGAAACTCCATCAACGACAACATCATGCTGGTGCTGATGATCGAGACGCCTACGGGTGTCGCCAATGCCTTCGATATCGTCTCGGTGCCGGGCGTTGACGCCATCCTGGTGGGGAACAACGATTTGAGTTCGTTCTCCGGTTTCGCACTCGAGTCTCCGCAGTATCAGGATCTGCTCACCAAGATTCACGATGCCACGCTCAAGGCGGGCAAGATCTTCGGCTGTGCCAATCCGCTTTTCGCCAAAGCCAATCCGTTGAGCGGCACGACCTACCTCTTCCAGAACGGCCCCTCGAACGACGGCTATGTGCCTCCGCCGGGCAGTATTCAGACCACCGCGGGACCGCCGGCGAAAAAGTAAGACATTTGGTGTGGGGCGCCCCCACTGCGCTTACCGGGGACGTTCGCGGTTCCGAGCCGCGAACATCGGGGAAAGGAGTTCTATCTGTTTTGTGACAGCCCCCGAGCGCGATATACGTGGAATTCGTAATCGATGTTGCACGCGGAACACACAATCTCCCGACGATTCTCATCCGCCACCCGAAAGACACGGAGCAACTCGTAATCCCGCTCGATCCACGGATACTCAATCCGTCCGTCCTTGGTCAGATACTCCTGTGGCCTCAGAACCAGGAACGTCGGCCGCAGACTTTCCATCATGGGGATCAGGGCGTGCCCGTAGCGATGCTCACGGAGGTACTGCACCACCTTGCGGCTGCACAGTCCTGGGTAATCGAGAATCGGACGCCGCGAGTAGTAGGCGATATAGCCCAGCGACTCGGAGCCGATCGTGTCGCTCGCCTTCGCCACACTTCCCAAGTAGCGGCCGACCTGTTCCCGCGTCCCGGACTCGACGTACCGCTGAATGCATTTATCGGAGTACATCGTGGCTGGCAGGATCAGCACGATCGAAAGGATGTACGGCACGCCCAAATCCAAGGCCACGCGCACGCGAAACGGTTGCGCCAGGAAGCGCTCCAGCACCCACCACAAGCCGTATGCGCTGCCAATGATCCCAACCGCCGTTACGGGCGCTGTGTACCACAGAAAGATGGTGTTGGCGAAGAAAGTGAGGTATAAAGTGTAAGCTCCCAGGAATGCATAGACCAGCAGGGCATCGAGGCGCCGTTTCCGGAGAGCCGCCACCACTCCCGGCAGAGCCAACAGAATCACGAGGCTGGAAATCCCCATGCCGCCCCAAGCGGGCTGAAACCCACCCCCGCCGTTCCCGCCGTAAACCGGGCCCAGCGTAGCGAAGATCGTCCAGAGACGGCCCTGCAAAACCTGGGCTTGCGCCAGAATCGGCTTTCCCTCAAGCTGCGCGAACACACTCGCGAGACCCATGGACTTCGCCACAATCGTGTTGGGAACCGGGCTGCCATAATACACGAACGTGAAGATCAGCCACGGCGCATAGAGAACTGTCAGTCCCGCCGCCACCGGTACCAAACTCCGCCAGGCGCCGGATTTCCAGGCCCGCCACAATTCCACCACGCATGCGATCCCCACCCAGATGGCCGCATCCGGCCGGGCCAGCATCGCAAAACCCAGCGACAGGCCCTTCCGCCATTGCGTGCCGCGTTGCAGGCAGTGGATGGAATACAGGTACGCCACGGTGACCACCTGCGTTTCCATCCCGGCCATTCCCCACATGATCTGGTGGTGCTCGAAGGCCAGGTAAGCCGCTGCTGTCAAAGCCAAAGATCGCGGCAACCCCAGGTTCAGGCAGACACGCGCGCCCAGCCAAGCCGCGATTCCGCCGCAGAGCGCCGACAGAAACTTCAGGAACGACAGGCCAAACCCCACGTGAAACAGGTCGCCCACCAACGGCAGCAGCACGCTGAGCGGGCTGGTGAAACCGTGCAAGGGCGGTTCGCCCGGGTGTACGTGGGTCAAGCCCAGGCCACTGGCGGCGTTCTCCGAATGGAGAACCGAGATAAGTGCGTCTTCCCACGCCCTGTCGGTGTAGATCCAGTAGAACAGACGAATCAGCACCGCCGATACGATGATGAGAATCAGAACTCTGGAGAACCACCTGGGGTGCCCGGAATCCATCTCTGCTGTCATGGTTTGCGCTCTGCCGCCTTCCCAACCGTAGCACCCTGCACCAGGAGGCCGGCTTCGAAGATATCCACCTTTGCCATATTCTCTTTCCATCTTGCCGCAGTGACTCAGCGCGCCCATACGGCCCGAGGCCCAGAGAACTCCAAAACGTCAAGTCGATGTCGGCGGCCGCATTCAAGCGGTTCGGCTGTCCTACCGGGTCCCGGCAACACGCTCGACGCGCAGAAGCGATAGACGAAAGCTCGAAGCGCCGCGTGGGATGGTGTCGGTCTCGACCGGTACAACCCGCAGTCCCTTTCCACTCCAACAGCCGGTGAGTGCGGATGCCACGAACTCCGACCCGTGCGACGGGTCCGACCCAATCGAAACGACGAGCATGGAGGGCGCCGGTTCCTGGCCGCATGGCGCCGTGCCGAAACTCTGGCTCAGCAAGGAATCGGAATAAGAGTATGTAGAGTTCAGCGCCGTAGCATCCGCTATGGCGCGGTCCTCTTTGTCATACCAGAATCGAACCGGCTGGCCCTGCCGGACGGTTTCGATGCGCTCCCGTGCACGGCAAAGTGCCTGGTACTGATTCCGGTAACCATGCGCCTCGACCCCAATGTAGCAAGGGCCCACACCCAAAGCTGTGAAGACAAAGAAACTAGCCAGACCGCAAATCATGCTCTCCGGCGACAGGCGCAGCACCAGGGACGCCACCAGCGCCGCCAGACCTATCCAAACAGGGTATGGAAGACGAGCGGCCATCACGGAGCCTTCGTCGAGCCAGGCATAGCCCAAAACCACGGCCGCTACCGAGCAAAACAAAAGGTAGTATCGCGGATGAGCCGTTTCCAACTCCGGCCAGAACCGCGCGCCGATCGCCAGGAAACTGAAGGGCAGCAGAATGCTGGCACGGTATGGCAGGCCCAGCAGCGGGTTCCCCCGAATCTGGCACCAGATCATCCACGCCAAAGCGCCCAGGAACAGCCATGAGAACAGCGCGGCAGTCGTCATCCCGCGGAATGCGCTTCGCCCTTCCCCAAACAGAACCACCGCCGAAACGGCCGCCGCTGTAATCGCAAACAGCAACCAGACTGACGGTGCCCCATCCCGCCACAGGCCCTGCCACCAGGGCGCAGGTGAACTGTTACGCTGGAAAACTCCCAGAAGAGGAGCGGCGTAGAACCAGAAGCGGCCGTCAATCCAATAGTTGATGGCGGCCAACGCCACGGTCACGAGGATACAACCAGGGCCGAACCACCGGCACAATACAAAGAAAGAACGCACCGGCGGAATTCCGTGCCACGCTCGGGTCAGGCCCAAATAATAGAGCGGCAGCAGAGGCGACAGCATCACCCAGTCGGCGTTGGAGTAAACCATGGCCGCCAGCGCCATCCCCGCGGCCATGAGAGCCCAGCGGCGCACCGGAACCAGTGCCGCCCACGTCAGCAGGGCCATGGTGAGCAGGCAGTAGGCGATGCCGATTCCATCCACATAGTCCCACGCCGTCGCGAACGTGAACCAAGGGTTCAGGGAGAACAGCATGGACGCCGCGAAAGCCCTCCGTGCCCCAACCACCCACTGGAGCGTCAGAAACAGCGAGACGCTTGCCAGCGTGTGCACACCCAGGTGCAAGATGCAATTGGCCGCCAGCGGCGCAAACAGCTTGTGGACCGCGGCGCCGGGCAGGATCCAGGACAGGTGGCCGCCGAACGAATTCCCGGGGAAGAGGTCCCGTGCAAACTCCACCAGGTTTCGAAAGTATCCGAAATACACCCACGGATCGATGTAGCCGTAACCCGTGAAGAGTATGTTGTCCTGGTGCCAAAGGACAATCAGCGGAAGCAGGCAAACCGCCGCCAGATACCGGATTGTGGTGGCCCGGCTTTCCGCGGCCGCGGGCACGGAACGGGGGTGTGTGTCGTCAGTCATTATGGTTGTCAGCGTGGGTGGAGCGATCGGAGACAATTTTAGCACCCCGAAACCCGCGCGACACCTGCCGCGCGATGCACGACAGAAAAGTGCAGTCCACGATTTGCCTGGGTAGCGCCGGCGGTCTTGCCGCCGGTGGGGTTGTCCGAACTGGAATTCACCGGCGCCAAGGGGGTGGCCTCCGGGCCCGGCGCCACCGATACGTAGACAGTCCACACGATTTCCAGTAAATTGGGGAAAATGCCTGGACATGCGGAAGCAGCTTGGTCCGACGGTGCTCGTTCGAGCGGAGGAACGCAGGATTTGAGCCGGAAGTCTGTTGTAGTCTTTGCGTGGTTCGTGGCGTTGCTGGTGCTGGCCGCGGCATACTGCGGCGACCGGGGCGGGTGGGTTGACGAGTTGGGGTTCCAGAATCCGCCCTACATGCTGGCCCACTTCGGGAAGCTGACGTTTCCGTCGTACACCGGCAACTGGTTCTTCGACCTGCCGGTGATCACCAATCCGCCCATCCACGCTTTGTGGATCGGCTCGCTGTGCCGCCTGGGCCTCGGCATTTATTACGCCGAGGCCACTCCCACCGTGTTGTTGTTCCTGCTGGCGATTGTGTGCATTGTGCGCAGCGCGTTTCCCGATGCGGTCAAGGTGGGGTTGCTGTTCTCCGTGGGGTATCTCATGGCGGCGGCCAATGCCCTACCGTGGACCGAATTGTTCGGGACGCGCCCGGAGGGGGAACTGCACGCGGCATGGTTTTGCGGGTTGGTGTTGCTGGAATCCGGCCGTCTCGCGAACTGGAACGTGCGCAGCCTGGCGGCAGGCGCATTCCTGCTGACCTGGGCGTCCGGCACGCACTACTACGCCGCGCTCGCCTTCACCGGCGTGGCGGTGTACGTGGTGTGGGCCCTCCGCAGCCTGGGCTGGAAACAGGCCAAGCCGCGCGTGGCGGCCTTGTGCCTGGGCGGAGCCCTGTTCGGCATCCCGTATGTAGGGCTGTATCTGCTGCCGTACCGGAAGGAAATCCAGGTCGCCGTAGCAGCCATCGGAGGACAAGTAGGATTGGGCGCCTCCATCCGGTCGCACGCTGAGTTGTACCGGAGGTGGGTTGAGTTCGGCGGTCACCTCGGGCTGGTGCGGAAAGCGATGTCATGGGGAGTTCCGCTTGTGGTGTACACCACCGCGATTCTGGGGGCGGTGCGGTGGACGCGAGGGCTGGCGCTGGCGGCGCTGCCGCTCCAACTGTTTCTGTGCCTGTTCGCGTGGCACAAACTGAGTGAGTACCTGGTGCACGAGGTGGCGCTGTTCGCCGGGGCGATGGTGATCGGGGCGCTGGTGCTGCTGGATTGGGTGGCCGCGCGGCTGCCGGCGCCGGTCCAGCGCGGCGTCCTCCCGGCGGCGGCGGCGTTTCTGGGAATTTATCTGGCGGCCGGGAGCCCCATGCTGCGAGCGACCCGCCTGTCCGTGGAGCCGCGGGTTCACGAGGCGGAAGTAGCGCGCGCCGCGGCGCGCGACATTCTGGGCCCGGACGCTCGGGTGGGCGGCGACTGGGCCCAGTGGTACGCCTCCGGCGCCACCCACTGGTACAACACCCAAGCCGACATCCAGTTGGGATGGTTAGGGTTCGATCCGCGCACGTACTTTTCCAACCTGGATGCCGCCGTCGAATGCCCCAATTTCTGCGTGGGGCCAGGAGGACACTCCATCAGCGCCTGGTTCGCCGATGGCACGCTCAAACTGCGCGGTTTCTATTTCGGCGAAACCAACGAGCAGCTTCAGTTCGTACTGCTCAGCGTCAACCAGCCGGCGCAACTGGTGGGATATGCCAGTCGCGACGGCCAGCTTTACCGCTTCCACCAGGAACCTGGCGGAAACTACGATGTGACCTCCGCGGTCTGTCCGGTCTCGTCGGATGTCGGCCTCACCTACTATGCCTGGTACAGGAGCTGGCCGGGTGTGTTCTGGACCGTTCTGCGGATTCCCGAAAGCTCGCCGGATGCCCAGCGGGTGCTGTTAACGCTGTTGGCGCCGCGGGCCGCCGCCGAACCGGCCGGATGGATGGGCCGCGCCTGCCGCACGCTCTCGCGGGTTCCCGGGAGGCTCTTGCCGGCGGATCGCAGGGCCATGGTAACGCAATTGCGGCGCACCGACCCGCCCATGCACTTCTACCGCAATCTCGATCAGGTGCCGGGTTACATCGGGGTTGGCCTGCCGCCGTCGGAGACGCCGCCCCAGGAGACGGCTCGTCTGGACAACGTGATCGACCTCTCCCGGATGGAGGCCTCCGGCGGCGCCCGAATGGATTCCGGGCCGGAGCGGCGGTTGATCATGTTACCCTACCTGGGAGGCTTCTACGGATCGATTCCGGTTCACCATGCGGAGTCCGCGGGCGGCCCATGCTGGGTGGAACTTCGGCTCCGGGTGTTGAGCGGCCGCGTGGGCTTTCTCGCGTTCGATGCGCAAAAGGGGGAAGTACTGGCAAGAACTTTAGGCATTGAGACTGCGCGCGATCCCCAGACGATTGCTCTGCGGGTGCCCGATTTCCGGCGTGCGACGCATATCGTCATCACCAACCAGAGCTCCACCAGCGCACAGGTGGAAGTCCTCGACGCTGCCATCCTCGTGGCCCGGTAGCGATCGTTGTAGAATCAGCGTTGTGCTAGTCCGCATCTCTCCGATGACGTGGCGCAGGCACTCGTGCCTGCAGCGTCGGCACTCATGCCGACGCTTTTCGACGACACGCCGCGGCCTAGCGGAGCGCCTCATATGATTTGGCGGGCTTACCCGCTTGCCATTGCCGCCGCCATCGCCTGTCTGGGATATGGGTTCGGGCTGGGACGGCTGCTGGGAATCGCCGTAAATACCGGGGACGCGGGCATCCTGGGGCTGGTCTCGATCGCCATGCTCGGTTGCGCCATCCATTTTGTTTCCCCGCTCTCCACCACGGTTCAGATCGTCACCATTGGCGTGGGCATGGCCCTTTGCGCCGTCTTCCGGGACGAACTGATCCGGCAGTGCCGGGGGAACCTGGTGTCGATATTGGTAGGCCTCTCGGCCTTTTTCCACAGGTACGCGTTCACCATTTACGACAATGGCTTGTACCACTTGCAGGCGGTCAAGTGGAACAGCGAGTTTCCGATCACACCGGGTCTGGCGAATCTCCACTCCAGGTTGGGGTACAATTCGGCGCTCTTCCTGATGGCTCCCTTGGACGATCGGGTTGAGTTCGGCTGGATCTCAGGCCTTCTCCTGTTGCTCTTTGTTTTGATATCGTGTTATGCGCGTTTCTCTCGAGCGCACCGTGCCACCGCGGAGTTCTGGTTCCTCGGTCTCGCCGTCGCTTTGCTGGCGCTGGGCGCTCCGGAAGGGCTGGGTTGGCTGGGCGTCTGGAATGCCGATGGTTTTGTGGCCATCCTGACGGTGTACTGGTTCTCAATTGCGCTCACTCTGCCGGCCCGGCCCCAAACCGGCGTCCCGTTGCTCTTGCTGGCTGGCGCGCTGGCGTTGACCGTGAAGCTGAACACGGCCCCATTGTTCCTCCTGGCGCTCCCGATTGCCTGGTTCAACCGCAAAACCGCAGACCTCTCTCTGCTGAAACCGGCGGCGGTGGTGGCCGTCTTGCTGGCGCTGTGGATGGCCAGGGGGGTGGTCTTATCCGGTTGCGCGGCGTATCCGCTTCCCCAGTCTTGCAGTTCCAGTCTTCCATGGGCAGTTTCGCCCGCCCAGCCTGCCATGGAAATGCTGTCCATCAAGTTATGGGCCAGGGCTCCGCACCGTTTCGACTGGGCCCGGATCATGTCCGATTGGACATGGCTGGGACCTTGGAGCGTGATCGCCTTTCGGAATTGGAGCGCCCGGCTATTCCTGTTCGGCGCGATAGCCGGCTGTGTATCCGTGTTGGCTGGAGCGCGAGTGAGCCGGCTGGTGATGGCCGCCTTCCTGGGCCTCGGCTTTTGCCTGGCCTACTGGTTCTGGAGTGCCCCCGACGTCCGCTTCGGTTGCGGATACCTGGCCGCGGCCGGAATTTTGGGCCTCGCTATTGCGTGCGCCACTTTCTTCCCCGACACGGATTTCGCGCGCAGGCTGCCCCTCGATGCCATCGTGGCGTCGGTTCTGCTTGGCGCCGGCGGCCTGGTCCAATTCGGGAATACCTGGACCATCAAAGACCGGCCGGCCTTCGCGATGAAGACCGCTCCCGGGGGGAAATCGGTTTGGGTAACCGAGAGCGACCATGAGGGTGGCGATCAATGCTGGGATCACCCACTCCCCTGCACCCCGAATTTCTCCCCGGAGAATCTCAAACGCGTCCGCTGGAGGTGACGGGACGAATCGCGACTGCCGCAGGCTCATCGACCGGCGGCATTCTTCGGTACCAGGACCGCGGCATCCAGAACGTCCACCAGCCCACCCGAAGGCAGCGTGCTGTCGTTGAAGATCACGACATGGGTGGCCGACCGGAAATCCGGCACGCGCAGGGCGATGGTCTGGGGTTCCGGACTCTTGGCTATCGCCGGTGTGCGGGCGATGATTCCCTTACGGTTATCGAACGCCGCGAAACCTACGCGCCCGGAAAGAACCTGAACGCGAAGCGTCACCCAACACGGCGTCGTAATCGATTCCGCGTGGGTCACCGGGATATACCCTGAGAACATTCCCAGTCCCACTCCAGTGGTGAAGCGCAGACCGGGCCGGAATTGCACCCGTCCGGGCCCTTGCGAAAACGCCTTCGAGAGATCGAGGACGCCATCCCTGCGAATCGTATTTGGGGGAGGCGCCGCGCTGGCGGGCAGACCCACCCCGGTGTAGCCTGGCATTTCCTCCAGAATTCGATAGAAATGCATGGGCGGGTCATCCTGGCGCAAACTGGCGAGCAAGGCGTCCTTATCGGCGAATTGGAGGGTCCCGGGGATCTTCGAGATTTCGCGACATCCCCGGCCGATCTCCCCCGACGGAGTCATGGAGGATCGAGGCGCCAGAATGGTCACCAGCCAAGATCCGCTGTCCGGCGAATCCTGCGAAAACTGCAGGATGGAGGAGAACGTGTCTCTCCAGGGCCAGAGCCATGCGGTGCGCCCCGCCGGGCACACCGCGGAAAGCACCTGATAGTCGCCACCTGGTTCCTCTTGAAAACGATAAAGGCGGCCATGCCGCGCCACGTATCCCACCACCCGCGGCACACGGCGGTCGCTCAGATAGACCAGGCGCAGCTGATCGCTGGTCTCGCCAAAGAAAAAGCCCCGTAGCTTGACCGTGCCATCGGAATACCACGAGCTGAGCTGTCCCGAGCCGCTGTCGTAGAGGTAGTCGGCCACGGCGTCGAGGTTCGAGAAATACGCGGGCGGGTCGAACAACAGCGCATGAGAAACAAGGTCGGCCCGGAGGTCGGCCCAATGCCCCGCGCCCGACGCATACCATGCCGCCGTCCGGCCCGATACACGGGCATTCGGTCCCAGAATCTGCCGGGAGGCAGCGCGCGCCACGACGACCTCATGCACCTTTGCCTCAAACGATACGGTGGCCTTCGCCAGCATGGGGCTGCCCCAGACCAGGCAGATACCAAGCGCCCCGGCAGCCCCGGCATGAAAGGCCAGCCTGGCGCCGGGCCTGAACCGTCCCAGGACATGGTCGGCGCAAACCAGGGCCCCGATGGCCAGCGCGGCAGCGAAAAGAACGCATTCGTGCAGCAAGTAGTATTCCGCCTTGTGCCACGTGAACAAGAACAAAAAGAGCTGCAATGGCAGCGCGGCCAGCGCCAGGCCGCGGGTGGCGCGCACGGCCGCCAGAATGGCCGAGGAGAATACCAGCAGCGGGACTCCGGAGCCCATTGCCAGGCGCACCAAAGCGGGCCGGTAGGGATCGTGAAACCACTTACGGTACAGATCCAGATGACGGGCAATGGACAGGCCGGCGTTCCCCGGTCCGGAGACCGCGTGGACCTCCGCCCAAATAAACCGCCAGCAAGGAACCAGGAAAAACGCCAGATACAAGCCGCCGAATACGCAGACGCCCGCGCACAGAGCGATCGCGCGTCCGCGGCCCTGGCGCCAGCCCAGGCTGCGAACCGCCCAAACCAGGTAGACCGCCACGCCGGTAAAGGCAAAGGCGGCGTAATAGTGGGCGCCCGAAGCCCAGGTGAGAAACAGCGCCCCCGCGAAGAGCCGGAGACGGTTCCAGCGATCCAGCCTGCCGGACTCCAGCAAAACGAGTCCCAGCAGCCAGGCCGCCTGGACCTCTCCCTCGGGCCGGGTGCCGAAGCACAGCGTGATCGTCTCGCCGGTAGTCGCGAGGAAGCCTATAGAGAACAGGAGGCCCAGTTTGACGGGAGTTGGGAAAACGCTGCGCACAATCGCGGCCACGCAAAGCAACAGGAGCAGGACGGCGGGAGTGGCTTCCGCGTAATAGATCGAGAATCCCAGGCGCATCAGCAACCCGATCCACCCCACATGGATCGGTGGGTGTTGTACCAGCGGATGATCGAAACCGCTGTTGAAGAAGTAGGCTGGATACGTAATGTTGCCGAAAACGGCGAGCATGTAAGCCGGGTTCTGCAAGCTCAACTCGTCGAAGTCCCCGCCGAAACTACCGCCGTCCCGATCCGTGCAGTAGGCGGACACCAGGACCAGCAACACCACGAAAACGCCGAACCCGACAACCAGTCCGCCGGCCTTCATGGTTTGCGCTCCGCCCCCTGCACCAGGACGCCGGCTTGGAAGATATCCACCTCGGATACGGCGTAGCCTTCGTTGAACACCACGATATCGGTTGTGTGACCGAGATCGGGTGTTTGGAGCGCCACCGTTTGCGGTTCGGCCGAAGGGGCGATGGACTTGGTTCTGCTGAGGAGCGACATGTCCTTGGCGCAAGCCCCCAAACCCACCCGGCCCCGGCGCACGCGCAACCTCACGACAATCCAGCCCGCGGAGGCGGCCGCTTCGGTATGCTTTACGGGAATCAACGCGGAAAAGATCGCCCGCGCGCGACTGGTGGTTACCCGCACCTGAGGTGCGCGCTCCACCCGGCCGCCACCGGTCGCGAGAATGCCGGATAGGTCCGCGATCGCATCTTTCAGCGGCACCGCGTCGCCAGGCGGAATCGCGTCCCGGGACAACCCAACTCCCGCATAGCCGGGCAGGTCTTCTATGTTGCGGTGGAAATGCATCACCGGATCGTCCCGCCGCGACTCCTCCATCAGCCGTCTCCAGTCTTCGAGCCGCAGCGTCCCGCGAACTCGCGAGACCTCTCGGCAGGAGCGGCCGATGGCCCCGGCCGGCGCCAGCATCGATCGCGGAGCCAGCACGGTAACCATCCGGCGCCCGGCTTCGGGCCCGCGCGCCATGTCCAGGCTGAGCGAGAACACGCCCCTCCAGGGCTGGTGCCAATCCTCTTCGCCTGGCCCGCAGACCATCGAGAGCGCTTCGTAGCCGCCATCGTCCTCCTCCTGGAAACGGTACAACTGCCCATCCCAGGCGGCGTATCCAACCAGCGGCGCGGTGCGCAGCGAACTCAGCTCCACACAGCGCAGGGTGTGGTTGGTTTGGGCAAAATAGAATCCGCGCAGCTTGAGCGTGCCGTCGGCGTACCAATTGGGAAATTGGCCCGGATCGTCCCCGGAAGGGCACACCTCGAGAGCATCCACATTGGAGAGATACGTGGCGGGGTCGAAGGCGAGAAACCCGGCGACCAGGTCGCCCTCCGCATCGTACCAGTGCTCGGCTCCGGACGCGTACCACGACCACCAGCGGCCCCCCATCCGCGCGTGTGGTCCCATCATCCGCCGCCCTGCCACATGCGCCAATTCCATTTCGTGGACCATGGGCTGAAACGTCACACGAACCTTCCCCGGCAAGGGGCTGGTCTTCACCAGGTAGATCGAAAGCGCCATCACCGCTACCGGAGCGAACCATCGCTCGAACCCCTTCCACAACCGGGTCAGCAGATGCCGGCACAGCACCAACAGCCCGATCGACACGGCTGCGGCAAACAGAACCGACTCGTGGACCATGTAGAAGGGCATCTTGCGCCACACCAGCAGGAATATGCCGAGTTGCAGGGGCAGCGCCGCCATGGCGATGCCGCGGGTGGAGCGGATCGCCCCCAGGATCGCCGTGGAGAATACCAGCAGCGGGATTCCCACCGCCATACCAGCGCGGACCAGCGCCGGATGGTACGGTTCCCGCACCCAATTCCGGTAGAGTTCCAGGTGCCTGGCGACCGACAGCCCCACCCCGCCCTGCCCCACCGTCGTCCGGATGACGTCGCGTATTTCGTGGAAATAGGGAATGACGTAGAGCGCCAGATAAGGGACCGCGAACAGGCACGTTCCCAGCAACAGAGCGGCCACGCGGGACTTGGCTTCCTTCCAGCCCAGGCTGCGCACCGCCCACACCATGTATACCGCTACTCCGGCGGCCGCCGGTCCGGCGTAATAGTGGGTTCCGGAGGCCCAGGTGAGAAACAGTGCTCCGGCACCGAGCCAGCGCCGGTTCCAACCCCCCATCCGGCCGCCCTCCAGCAGCAGCAGTCCGCACAACCACGCCGCCTGAATCTCGCCCTCCGGCCGCGAGCCAAAACACTCGATCAGTCCGTCGACGCTCGCAGCCAGCAGACCGATCGAAAACAGCCAGCCCAGCTTGACGGGGGCAGGAAACGGGCTGTACAGGATAATCGCAATCGACAACAGCAACAGCAGAACCGTCGGAGTGGCTTCGGCGTAGTAGACCGGCAGCCCCAAACGCCCCAGCAGGCCGATCCACATCACATGCACCGGCGGATGGGTGATCACCGGCAAGTCGAAAAACGCGTTGTGCGGGTACGTCGGAAAAGCCAGGTGGCCGTAATGGACCAGCATGTATGGCGGGTTGAGGAATCCAGGTTCATCCACCGACCCGTTCCGATCGGCACAGTATGCCGCAATCAGAACCAGCAGCATGACAAAACCAGCGAAGACAACTACCGGCGTGGATCGCTGTGGTTCCATCATTTCTTGCCCGGCGCCCCCCCCGCGGCCCCCTGCACCAGCACGCCGGCTTCGAAGATATCCACCTCGGATGTGGTGTAGCCTGCGTTGAACACCGCGATCTCGGTTGTGTGACCGAGATCGGGTGTGCCGAGCGCCACCGTTTGCGGTTCGGCCGAAGGAGCGATGGACTTGGTGCTGCCGAGGAGCGGCCCGTCCCTTGGACAAGCCCCCAAACCCACCCGGCCCCGGCGCACGCGCAACCTCAGCACAATCCAGCCGGCGGCGGTGGCCGCTTCGGTGTGCTTTACGGGAATGAACGCGGAAAAGCCCCCGGGCACGGGGATGGTGGTTACCCGCACCTGAGGTACGCGCTCAACCCGGGCGCCATTGGCCGCCACAATGCCGGAAAGGTCCGCGATCGCATTTTCCAGCGGCACCGCGTCGCCGGGCGGAATGGCGTCCCGGGACAGCCCAACTCCCGCATAGCCGGGCAGGTCTTCTATGTTGCGGCAGAAATGCATCACCGGATCGTTCCGCCGCGACTCCTCCACCAGCCGTCTCCAGTCTTCTAACCGCAGCGTCCCGCGAACTCGCGAAACCTCGCGGCATGAGCGTCCGATCGCGCCCGCCGGCGCCAGCATCGATCGCGGAGCCAGCACCGTCACCATCCGGCTCCCGGCTTCCGGCCCGTGCACCATCTCCAGGCTCACCGAGAACACCCCGTTCCACGGCTGGTGCCAATCCTCTCCGCCTGGCCCGCGGACCACCGAGAGCGCTTCGTAGTCGCCACCGTCCTCCTCCTGGAAACGGTACAACTGCCCGCCCCATGCGGCGTATCCAACCAGCGGCGCGGTGCGCACCGAACTCAGCTCCATGCAGCGCAGGCTGGGGTCGGTTTGGGCAAAATAGAATCCGCGCAGCTTGAGCGTGCCGTCGGCATACCAACTGGGAAACTGGCCCGGATCGTCCCCGGAAGGGCACACCTCGAGAGCATCCACGTTGGAGAGATACGTCGCGGGGTCGAAGGCGAGAAACCCGGCGACCAGGTCGCCCTCGGCATCGTACCAGTGCTCGGCTCCGGACGCGTACCACGACCACCAGCGGCCCCCCACGCGCGCGTGCGGCCCCAGCATCCGCCGCCCCGCCGCATGCGCCACTTCCGTTTCGTGGACCATCGGCTGAACCGTCACACGGACGTCCGCCAGCATCGGGCTGGCCTTCACCAGGTAGATCGACAATGCCACCACCGCCACCGGTGCGAACCACCGCTCGAATCCCGTCCACACTCGGGCCAGCAGATACTGGCACAGCACCAGCAGCCCGATCGACACGGCCGCCGCAAACAGAACCGACTCGTGGACCATGTAAAAGGGCATCTTGCGCCACACCAGCAGGAATATGCCGAGCTGCAGGGGCAGCGCCGCCATGGCAATGCCGCGGGTGGAGCGGATCGCCCCCAGGATCGCCGTGGAGAATACCAGAAGCGGAATCCCCAGCGCCATGCCCTCGCGGACCAGCGCCGGATGGTACGGTTCCCGCACCCAATTCCGGTAGAGTTCCAGGTGCCTGGCGACCGACAGCCCCACCCCGCCCTGCCCCACCGTCGTCCGGATGATATCGCGTATTTCGTGGAAATAGGGAATGACGTAGAACGCCAGATAAGGGACCGCGAACA
>PLMF01000076.1:0-21807 GCA_003142355.1 Bryobacterales bacterium | reverse complement strand
TAGTGGGTTCCGGAGGCCCAGGTGAGAAACAGTGCTCCGGCACCGAGCCAGCGCCGGTTCCAACCCCCCATCCGGCCGCCCTCCAGCAGCAGCAGTCCGCACAACCACGCCGCCTGGATCTCGCCCTCCGGCCGCGAGCCGAAGCACGCTGTGATGGCCTCCCCGCTCGCAGCCAGAAAACCGATCGAGAACAGCCAGCCCAGCTTGACGGGGGTGGGAAACGGGCTGCCCAGGATGATCGCCATCGACAACAGCAACAGCAGGACCGTCGGAGTGGCTTCGGCGTAATAGACGGGCAGCCCCAGACGCCCCAGCAGCCCGATCCACATCACGTGCACCGGCGGATGGGTGATCACCGGAAGATTGAAGAACTTGTTATAAGCCCAGGTCGGAAACCTCAGGTGGCCGGAATGGACCAGCATGTATGGCGGGTTGAGGAATCCGGGTTCATCCACCGCCCCATTCCGATCCGTACAGTACGCCGAAATCAGAACCAACACCGCGACCAGACAGGCGAAAACAACTACCGGCGTGGATGGCGGTGACTTCATCGTCTTGTACGCGAAGCAACCTGAATTATAACCTCTCGCCTGAAAAGGCTGCGAGCGGCTCCCCCGTGTAGGGGCCCGCACGCCCGGCCCCGGCCCGCATGCCCGGCCCGCACGCCCAGCCCAAGCGCCGCCCGCGAAATGCGAAACTGAGAGTTCGACGGCCTGCCGGCAGTCCGTCTCCAGTAGCCTATGCGCGCCAAAAACCTGCTCGTCGTTCTCGTTTCCACACTGGTGGGGTTGCTGCTGTGGGAGGCCGGGCTACGGTTGTTCACCGGCTACGGCCCTCACCACGCGGCGCAACCGGCGAGCGTGCCCGCCGAACCCCCGAACGTGGCCGATGCCTCCCGTTACATCCGCCGGCTTGCCGGGGCAGCCAGTCCGGACCAGCGTTGGTTTGCCGAGGATCCTCCGCCCTTGCCCAACCGGACGCCGGTCAGCCCCGCCGTGACCGCCCGCTATCGGGATTTCGAGCGCCGCGGTCTCTTCGGCCCCCAGGCCGGATATGTCTGGAACAGCTACCTGGTGAAGCGAGACCAGTGCAACCCCGCCGGCCTGTTCCGAAACTTCCCCGACTCGCTGCTGGCTTTTACTCCTGAATCCGTATCCATCCATCCGCGTTATCGTTTCCCCGCCAATCAAACCCTGGAATCGGGGCTGGTGACGAACCAGTTCGGCCTGCGCGGCCATCCGATTTCTCTCGTCAAGCCGGCCCGGACAGTTCGCATTGCTTTTATAGGCGCTTCCACCACCGTCAACAGTCACAACTACGCGTTCTCTTATCCGGAGCACGTGGAACACTGGTTGAACCGCTTCGCGGAAGCCAACCACTACGACCTCCGTTTCGAGGCGTTGAATAGCGGACGCGAGGGCATCAACTCCAACGACATCGCGGCCATTCTGCGGGAAGAACTGCTGGCCCTCGATCCGGATCTGGCCGTGTATTACGAAGGATCGAACCAATTCACTACGGCCAATCTGTTGGTGCGGCCCATCATACCTCCCCGCACCGCCATCGACGCGCGCGATCCGCTGGTGCAACATAAGCTGCCCGAATTTCTGCGCACCCGCTTCGCCATCGGCGACCTGCTGGACCGCGCCCTGAACCGGTTCCAGGCCATGGGCGAACCGCGTAAGCCTTACTATCGTCTGCACTGGCCGAGTGGGGTGGATCGGGATGACCCCAATCCGGACAGCCCGGACTTGCCGCTCCAGTTGCCCGCGATTGTGAAGGATCTCGACGCGATTCGCTCGGACCTGAATTCGATCGGCGGCAGGCTGGCGGTCTGCTCGTTCGAGTGGTTCACTCCCGGCGGCGCGCCGCTTTCCCCCAGCCGGCACGAGTTCATCTACAAACAGTTGAATACCGTCTTGTGGCCGCTTCAATATGATGACATTCGCCGTTTGAACGATTTCCAGAACCGCGTCTTCCGAAACTATGCCGTCTCCCGCCACAGCCCTTTCGTGGACGTCGCCGCCGAGATGCCCCAGGACCCCGATCTGTTCAACGACGCCATCCATATGACCGAAGTCGGGGAGCGGGTAAAGGCATGGATCGTCTTTCAACAGCTTGTGCCGGTCATCCGCCGCCTGATTGAGTCCGGCCAGCTTCCGCATCACAACGATGCCGCACACCTGCCGCGGCCCCCGTCCATGGCCGTCACCGAAATGTCGACCCACTGCCCGGTCCTGGCGGGGCCGGGAGAACCGATCGATGGAGCTCTTTCCCTGGACGCCATCGAACTGGCCTTGGACGGAGTTTCGATCGAGCGGGGGCGCCCCACCAAAATCACCATGGTCCCGCTACAGTGGTCCAGCGGGGCGACCATTCCCCTGCACATCCCGTCCGCGCTGCACGGCGGCCTTTTTGTCCTGGTACGAGCCCGGGTGCTGAATGGACAAGTCGGGGTGGGAGTTCTGGACCGCGAACTGAAGGGCTACCAGGTCGAGAAGTTCGTCGACGCCGGGCCCGAGATGACGGACATCTACCTGCCGGTGCCGCTCCCCGAGACAGCCAGTTCCCTGTTGGTCCGCAACACCGCCAAAGGCGCCGTGGCATCGCAGATCGTCATCCAGGACGTCGCTCTGGTGGCCGCGCCGGCCCGCTGAATCACGAACCGTGGACGCGCCGGGCGGGTACAATAGACAATTGGCCTTCGGGATGCGGACACATGAGAGCTTCGAGCGAAACGCGGCGGTCGATCCGCCTTCGGAACGTTCCTTCGCGTGGGTCTTTACGGCGTTCTTCGCGGCTCTCGCGCTCTGGCCGGCCTGGCGTGGCAGGCCGGTGCGCTGGTGGGCGCTGGGCGTCGCGGTCCTCGTGTTTCTGGCGGGTATGCTTCGGCCCTCCGTCCTGCGTGTCCCGAATCTCATCTGGTTCCGCTTCGGAAGCCTGTTGAACCGCATCGTCAGCCCGGTGGTTACCTCCCTGTTGTTTTTCGTTGTCTTCACACCCTTCGCCCTGATCCTCAGGATGGCCGGAAAAGACCTGTTGCGGTTGCGGCGCGACCCGGGAGCCGCCAGCTACTGGATCGAGCGGGATCCTCCCGGACCTCCGCCCGAAAGCATGGTCGAGCAGTTTTGAGCGTCCGCGCCCGGGTATAATCGGTGTTCCTCATGCGCCCGCGTTCCCGCCCCAGGTTCACTTACTATGCGGCCGCCATTTTGCTGCTGCCGCTGGTCACGTTGTGGCGCCACGACGATCCGTTGTTCAGCCTTCTCTGGCAATCCGATCCATGGTTCTATCTGGGCTATTTCCGCGATTTGGTGAACTTCAAGCGGAGCTTGTTCCCTGGCGCCTATTACGGGAGCAGGCTGTCGTGGATCCTGCCTGGCTACCTCGCTCACAGGATACTCCCTCCGCTATTCGCCAATGCCGTATTGCACCTGGGCGTTCATACCGTCGCCACCGCATCTCTGTTCCGGATTCTCCGGTCCACCGCCGGCGTTCGCGCGGCATTCCTCACCGCCATCCTCTTTTCCGCCCACCCCTGGTTTTGGTGCGCCACCGGCTGGGATCACGTCACCGGCGCCGCTATCGCGTATCTCCTGCTGGGCATGGCCTGCCTGGCCGCGGCCGCGGAGATGCCTTCGCGCGGATGGCCCCTGACGCTAGCCGGCATGAGCCTGGCGGCAGCGGTTATCGCTCACCTGTTTCTGGCGGCTTTCGTTCCCCTGATACTGCTCCACTACGCCGGCACGGTGTGGGCCCGCCGGGATCCCCTGAAGCCAACTCTCATCCATGCGGCCATCCGGCTGGCGGTGGGATTCCTGGTGGTGACCGTCCCGCTCTGCGCCATCAACGGCTTCCTCATCGACGGGAATTTCTGGTTCTGGTCGCCCTCCTTTCGTACCGCCGGGACCGTGATGCAGAACTACATGTGGCCCGAAAGCATCTGGCGCGAACAGGGATGGTTGGTCCCTTGGCTCTGGCTCCCGATTGCATCCGCCGCGGTGGCCGTGGCCTCCATCTACCGATGGCGTGGCGCGGCGAATCGTCGAGACCTCGCCCGATCGATGGTCTCGGCCCAACTCCTGCTCGCTCTCGCGTTCATGGCGGCCATGCAACTGCGGGGCATAACCTTGCTGGGACACTACTACTACGCGTGCTACTTGCTTCCCTTCGCCTTTCTGGTCATCGGCAATTCGTTTTGGCAGGCGGCGGAAAAGATGCAGGCCCGCACCTATGTCGTGGCATGTGCCGCGGTGCTGCTCCTGGCGGCAGCGGCCTGGTACGACCCGGCCAGCCATCCCGCTCCCGGCGGACCGGCATGGTTCGCCGCCGCCTGCGGCGCGTTGGCGGCGTCCCTGGCGCTGCGCAAACGGCCGGCCGGCGTCTTTTTTGCGATCGCGGGTTTCGTGGTTCTGATGTTCGCCTCTTACAATGGCTCCATCGAGTCGGGCCGTCTGCATGCCACGCGCGCGGAATATCAACGCGTGATGGATGCCCGCCAGCAAATCGAGAAACGGCGCGGCGACTCCCCTATATTGTTCTGGTACGACAGGGAGGAGCCTGCGTACCTCGAGTATTGCGCGCTGAACGCCTCATACCTGGCGGAGTTCAGCCGGATCGGCGAGCACTTCCCCGCTGGCTGCCCGGAGCGCACCGACAAGCGGACGGTCGTTGTGGTCAGCTCGTGGCGGGAGGGCGCCGCGGAAATCGCGCGCAGCGCCTTGGACCGTTGCTGGAGCGGCGCCGGCCTGAGGGCCGTCATCCATGAAACCTTCGTGGGCGGTCAAGGGCCCCATCCATACACCATCACCCTGCTGGGCAGCGAAACCGACTACTCCGTGCTGCGGCCGCTGAGCGTCACTTTCGGTCCGTCGTCGGGAAAGGGAGTTCTGCAGTTGGTGCCGAACCCCACTCGAGACGAGCCCTTACCTTTGAATCTCTGGTATTCCAGCCCAGGCTCCTGGCAGTCCGTCACGTTCGAAGGAATCGAAGTCCGGACACCTGGGGGCCGCTCCGACTACGCTTTTGCGTATCCGGCTTTGGAGGTGCCCGCGACCGGACGTTACCGCTTTGTGTTGCGGTACTCGCCGCGATCCGGCCAGTTCGCCTTCGGAGCCCTTCCCGCGGACGGATCCCGCTGGCTGGCCAGCGTTCAGTCCCGGCCCAACCGGGGGAGGCACGGCGAGGAAGCGACCTTTTCCCTGGATCTCAATCGGGGCGATTCAGTCGTCTTGCGGATTTCCAATTCCAACTCTAAGAACAGGCCGTCTTCATTCACCATCGAAGACGTCGTGATCTATCTGCTCGCCCCCGCCAGGTGACGGTCGGTCGCTCTCCACCACCACGAAGCGCGGCATGCCGCGGGTTTGCTCGAAGATCCGGCCAATGTACTCGCCCAGCACCCCCACCGACACCAATTGCGCCGCACCCAGAAAGGTCAGGACCACCATCGTCGAAGCCCATCCCTGCACGGTCCGGCCGCGGGCGAATTGCGCCACCGCATAGACGCCAAATGCCAGGCAGCCACATGCCGTAACCAGCCCCAGAAAAAAGGAGAGGCGCAGTGGCGCGGAGGAAAGCCCCGTAATGGCCTGGACCGAAAGACGCAGCATTTTGCGGAGGCTGTAGCCGCTCTTCCCGGCGGTTCTGGGCGGCGCCGCGTATTCCAGTTGCACGCACGGAAACCCCAGCCATGCCACCAGGCCGCGCAGAAACGGCTGGCGGTCGCGGAAACGCAGCAGGCCGCTCACCACCTTGCGGTCCAGCAATTGATAGTCCGCCGCGCCGTTCACCACCGGCACTTCGCTCAGAAGATTGATGAACCGGTAGAACAGGCGCGAGCTGATCCGCTTAAACAGCCCCGCACCCTGAGTTTGCAGCCGGACCATCTGCACCACGGGCGCTCCGCTCCGCCACGCCCGCACCATCTGTGGCAGCATCTCCGGCGGGTGCTGAAGGTCGCAGTCGAGAGTAATCACGGCCGCTCCGCGCGCCGCTTCCAGTCCCGCCAGCAGAGCGGCTTGATGACCGAAATTGCGTCCGAACCGAACCAGCCGCACTTGGCGCGATTCGGCACGCAATTCCCGCACGCAGCGTGCCGTACCATCGGACGAGCCGTCATCCACGAAGATAACCTCCAACAGTTCGCGCGGCGGCAGACTCCGCTGGATCCGCTCGAAGATCGCGCGGACATTGGACTCTTCGTTGTAGGCCGGGATGACAATGCTGACGGCACTGTCAGTGGCCGGCAAGGTCTGTTCGGAAGCCAAGCATGATTGTACAGCAGCTCAGCCCCCCTCGCCGTGCCGTAGTGTACAATGAGCTTCTGTGGTTTAAACTGCGGTCTTGCCGGTGTACTCCGTATGTCTCTGGTGTTGGAATTGCTCCGATTTCTCGGTGCGCGAAAAAAACTCTGGCTGATTCCGCTGGTGATCCTGACTCTCTTGTTCGGCGCCCTGGTGGTGCTCACTCAGAGTTCCGCTGTCGCTCCGTTCATCTACACTATCTTCTGAGCGGCCCTGACGGCGCTCGAGTTTCTCCTCCATGAGAATCCTGGGAATATCGGCGTTCTACCACGATAGTGCGGCGGCCTTGATCTCCGATGGCGAAATCGTGGCGGCGGCTCAGGAGGAGCGCTTCACCCGAAAGAAACACGACTCCGGTTTTCCGCGGCATGCCGTCGACTTCTGCCTGCGGCAAGCCGGTACCAGCCTCGCCGGCGTCGATCGCGTGGTCTTCTACGATAAGCCGTTCCTGAAGTTTGAACGGCTGCTGGAAACCTATCTGGCATTCGCTCCCCGCGGAGTCCGCTCGTTTCGCATGGCAATGCCCCTGTGGGTTCGGGAAAAGCTGTTCCAGCGCGACCTGCTGGGCGGGGAATTGCGCCGCCTGGACGAGGGCTTCTCGCCCCAGCGCCTGCTCTTCGCGGAACATCATTTGAGCCACGCCGCCAGCGCCTTCTATCCCTCTCCCTTCGACGAGGCTGTGATTCTGACCATGGATGGCGTCGGCGAATGGGCCACCACGTCGGTGGGGATCGGACGCGGGGCCGATATCCGCATCACCAGAGAAATTCACTTCCCCCACTCCCTCGGGCTGCTGTATTCCGCCGTCACCTATTACACCGGATTCAAGGTGAATTCGGCGGAATACAAGGTCATGGGGCTGGCTCCGTATGGAACGCCCAGGTACGTGNNAATCTGGATTTCTTCGACTATTGCACCGGCCTGACCATGACCAACGAAAAGTTCGACAAACTATTCGGCGGTCCCGCGCGCCGGCCGGATGAGCCGCTCACCGGGCGGCACATGGACCTGGCCGCATCGGTGCAACGAGTTCTCGAGGAAATCGTGCTCCGGATCACCCGCTCGCTGGCCGCCGAGACCGGTATAGGGAACCTCTGCCTGGCCGGAGGCGTGGCGTTGAATTGCGTCGCCAACGGCCGCATTCTGCGCGACGGCGCTTTTCGAAACCTCTGGATCCAGCCCGCCGCGGGGGACGCCGGAGGCGCTCTGGGCGCGGCGCTGGCGGCTTATCATTCCTTTGCCGCCCAACCGCGCGCCGTTTCGGGTTCGACGGATTCCATGCAAGGCGCCTACCTGGGCCCCGAGTTCCCCCAGACCGAAATCGAACAGCGCCTCCAGGCCGCCGGCGCCCGGTTTCACGTCCTGGACGATGAGGCTTTGCTCTCCGCCTGTACGGAGGAGATGATCTCCGGCGCCGCCCTGGGCTGGTTTCAAGGAAGGATGGAATTCGGCCCGCGAGCACTGGGCGCGCGCTCCATCCTGGCCGATGCGCGATCCCCGAAAACCCAGTCCCTGCTCAATCTCAAAGTCAAGTTCCGGGAGTCCTTCCGGCCGTTTGCTCCGTCGGTGCTGCGCGAGCGGGTTGCGGACTGGTTTGAGCTGGATGGCGACAGCCCGTACATGCTGCTGGTCGCCAACGTCCAAGAGGGGCACCGTATCCCCATGACTCCCCAGCAGGAGGCTCTGTTCGGAATCGATAAGCTGAACGTGCCCAGGTCCGACATCCCAGCCGTCACGCACGTGGACTACTCGGCTCGCGTCCAGACCGTTCACCCGGCCACCAACCCCCGCTACTACGCCCTGCTTCAGAAGTTTTACCAGCGCACCGGTTGCCCCGTCATTGTCAACACCAGCTTCAATGTTCGCGGCGAACCCATTGTGTGTACTCCGGAAGACGCGTTTCACTGCTTCATGGGCACCAATATGGAAGCCCTGGCGGCCGGAAACTGTTTCCTGCGCAAGAGCGAACAGGACGCCAGCCTGGCACAGCAGTACCAGTCGAAATTCGACCTGGATTGACGGGCATCGTTACGCGGGACGCGAGGGCGATTCACCGGCGCCTCAAGGAGTGGGCGGAACCAGCCGATAAGCACAGTTGAGTGGATCATATCGCAACCAGACTGCCGGCTTGGACGTTGGTGCTGGCGGCAGCGTTGACCGCCGGCCGGAGTCTCCCGGCCCAGGACGCCCAGGGGTGGCGGTTCTGGGGCGCGCAGGATGGGCTTCCGGAGTCGTTCGTGAGCGGGGTTGCGGCGGACCCGGCGGGCACGGTGTGGTCCATACACGGCACTTCCGGCATAAGCCGGATGGACGGCTATTCGGTGGACGTGAACATCCCGGTGCTGCGTTTCCCGAGAACCCTGCTGTGGATGCCGGACGGGGTTTGGACGCTCGATGTAGGGGGGCTCCAGAGGCTGCGCGGGCACAATTGGGAATTCCACCCGCTGGACGAACTCAACGGGATTGACCCGGTCTCCCCGCCCAGGCTCAGGGCGCTCGGCCCAGGGCGATTGCTGATCGTAGACAATGACTGGCTGGCCGTGTACGACCCGGCCACGCGCCGGTCAACCAGGGTCCTCGAGGCGGCACAGACTGGCCTGGGCGCTTTCAGCGACGCCGCGGCTGCGCCCAACGGGCAGATCCTGGTGAGCGGCGGCCAAGGGGTAGCTTTGTGCACGGCTGGAGGAAGCCCGGTGAGCTTCCGCTGCGTGGAGTACGGAACACGCCAACTCGGTCTAAGGCTCTTCCACGATCCGCAGGCGGATGGCGCCGGCGGGTTTCTGGTGGCGGGCGCCTCATGGAACACGGGCAATGAGCGCCTGATCGGATTTGACGGCAGGGCCTGGCGGACGGTGTGGCAGGGCGACCGAGCCAAGCTGAGCGGCTGGCCCGCCGGAGACGGCTCACTCTGGGTGCAGAAAGGCAACGATCTGTTTCGGCTGCGGCAGGGCCGCCTGGAACCAGTCCCCCGGCAGGGCGCCTTGCTGGCAACCATCGCCTGGGTGACGCCGGAGAAGGGCGGAGTCCTGCTGGTGGGAACCACCCAGGGGCTGGCGCGCTATTCGCCGCCACTATGGCAGACGCCGTCCATGCTGGCGGGCCTCGATTCGCTTGCGATCAATGCCATCGAGGACCACAAGGGGCGGCTGTGGCTGTGTTATGCGGACCGTCTGGTGGGCATCGAGAACGGGAAGATGCACCCGTACCCGGTCCCCAAAGGAGCCACACTCAACGACACGCGTCTTTCGATTCTGCTGGGCGACGGGAGCCTCGCGTTCCTGCCCTTCGACCGGCGGCGCCTGTTGCTGTTCGACCCGGATCATGGCACGTTTCGCCAGGTCCCGCATCCCAGCGGAGAACTATTCGGATCGATCGCACCACGTCCGGACGGAACGGCCTGGGTGCAGGTGGGCGGGGCGAGAACCGAGCGTCTCCGGCTGGACGTTTTCGATGGCAAGAGCTTTCGGCCAGCGATCGATACGCCGTCCAAGTTCCCCCTCGAGTTCGTCAAGTTCATTTACGAAGACCGGGCTGGAACGGTGTGGGTCGGCGGGCCGGGCGGGTTGGGCCGCTACCGGAACGGAACGCTGAACGTAGTGGGCGCCAAGGAGGGATACACCGCCGCGGGAGGCTACGCCTTCTGCCAGTTGCCGGACGGCCGGCTGATGGCGGGTGGAAAAGACAAGCTGCTGGAGTTCGATGGCCGGGCCTGGAAGGTCGTGATCGACAAACTGGATCGGATGCGCATCATCCTCCTCAGCCGCGACGGCACCATCTGGGCCGCTTCCGCCGGAGGGGTGTTCCGGATTCGCGAGGGCGTGGTCATACTCCACGGCACGGAGGAAGGGCTGGCATCGCCGGTGGCGAATTCCATCTACGAGGACCACGAGGGAAGGATCTGGGCCGCCACCAGCAGCGGCTTCTCGGTGTATCACCCGGAGGCGGACGTCGACCCGCCGCGCACACTGTTTTCGGAAAAGGACAACTCCCGCCAGACGTCCCCCGGTGGCAACGTCCGCCTGCTGTTCTCCGGCATGGACCGCTGGAAGCAAACTCCGGTGAGCCGGCTGCTGTACGCCTACCGCATGGACGGCGGCGCCTGGAGCCCGTTTGTGGAGGATAACTGGGCCAGTTTTCGATCCCTGCCCGCGGGCACTCACCACTTCCAGGTCCACGCCATGGATCGCAACGGAAACGTGGATCCCCACCCGGCGGCGTTCGAACTGTCCGTGCCTCTGCCCTGGTACCGGGAAGCCGGGTTCCTGCTGATCCTGGGTTTGAGCGCGCTGACCATTGTGGGACTGGCGTGGCTGGCGGCCTCGCACTACCGGCAATTGCGCACGGCCAAGATCGCGGCTGAAGCGGCCAGCCTCAGCAAGAGCGCGTTCCTGGCCAACATGAGCCATGAAATCCGCACGCCCATGAACGGCGTCATCGGCATGACCAGCCTGCTGCTCGATTCGCCCCTCACGCGCGAACAACGCGAGTACGCCGAGACGATCCGCGCGAGCGGCGACGCCCTGCTCACCATCATCAACGACATTCTCGACTTCTCCAAGATCGAATCGGGCCGTCTCGATCTGGAGCGCGAGACGTTCGTCCTGCGCGATTGCGTCGAGGGCGCGCTCGATCTGCTGGCCTCCAAGGCCGCCGAGAAGCGCCTCGACCTGCTCTATGAAATCGCCGACGGCGTGCCGCAGATCATCTGCGGTGACGCCACGCGCCTGCGCCAGATCCTCGTCAACCTGCTGGGCAACGCCATCAAGTTCACCGACCGCGGCGAAGTCGTGCTCGCCGTGCGCGTGAAACCGTCCGAGGCCGTTTCCACGGAGGCCCAGGTGGCCGTGGGCACCACTTCCCCCTTCAGCTCTGCCCAGCCCGGGAGACCGGATTCACGCTCGCCGCTCGTAGCCGCCCGGGCCAGCCTATCGCCGCTCGTGGCCGCCCGGCCCAGCTTCTCGCCGCTCGGCGCGTTCCGGAGCGGAAAGAAGGATTCGCGCTCGTCGCTTGTGGAGGATGGCCCCCGCGAGCCTGTCGAGCTGCTGTTCAGCGTCACCGACACCGGCATCGGCATACCGCAGGAGGCGATGAAACGCCTGTTCCATTCCTTCTCACAGGTCGACGCCTCCACCACGCGCCGTTTTGGCGGCACCGGCCTGGGACTGGCCATCAGCTGGCGCTTGGCCGAACTCATGGGCGGAACCATGTGGGTGCAGAGCGAGACGGGCAAAGGGTCTACCTTCAGCTTCACCATCCGGACCGAGTTTGTCCCGTCCCGTCCTCGGCCCTTCCTTGGCGGCCCCAAGCTGCACCTCAGCGACCGTCGCATGCTCATCGTGGACGACAACGCCACCAACCGGCGCATTCTCGCCACTGTAGTGGCGGGCTGGGGCATGATGCCCCGCGCCGCCCACTCGGCGTCCGAGGCGCTGGACTGGCTGCGCGCCGGTGAGCTGTTTGACGTGGGCGTCCTCGACATGCAGATGCCGGAGATGGACGGGGTGATGCTCGCCCGCGAGATCCGCCGCCTGCCCGGCGAAAACCAACTGCCCCTGGTGCTGCTTTCTTCGCTCAGCGTGCGCGATGTGACGACGGAAAAGCAGCTGTTCGCCGCCTCCCTGACCAAGCCGGTGAAGCCGTCGCAGTTGTTCGATGTGCTGGCGGGGATCTTCAAGGACCTCGAGCCGCTTTCCATCACCAGGATCCGGCCTCCGCCCGTCGTGTCGGCCACGGCGAAGACCGTGCGGGTGCTGCTCGCCGAGGACAATCTCGTCAACCAGAAGGTCGCCCTGCACATGCTCGCCGCCCTTGGCTACCGGGCCGACCTCGCCGCCAACGGCCTCGAAGTAATCCAGGCGCTGGAGCGTCAGACCTACGACGTCATCCTGATGGATGTGCAGATGCCCGAAATGGACGGTCTGGAGGCCGCGCGCCGCATCGTCGACCGGCAGCCGGACCGCACGAAGCGGCCCTGGATCATCGCGCTCACCGCCAACGCGGTTCAAGGCGACCGCGACATCTGCCTGGACGCCGGCATGGACGATTACATCAGCAAGCCGATCAAGAAGGAAGAGCTCGCCGCCGCCATGGGACGCGTCGGCGAAATCGGGGCGGTCTAAGGCGGCGACGGCCGCGCGGCAACCGGGCGGGCACCCGGCAATCTCCCGGCGCTCCCGCGCGCGGAGCCGGTCATCCTTCCGTGTGATTCCCACCCATCCGCGGTTCGATCTGCCGCCACAAGGCCTCGGCTTTCCCGGCGAGCAGCGCGCGCACCCGATCCATCTCGGCCTGACGCAGGGCGAGGTTCTCCTCGGCGATCTTCGCCAGGTCGTCGAGATTGTAGAGAAAGACGTTGGGCAGGGCGGCGACGCCCGGATCAATGTTGCGCGGCATGGCCAGGTCGATGAAGAAAAGCGGCCGGGTGGCGCGCCGCCGCATGGCCTGCGCCGCCATGGCGCGCGTCACGACCACCCCGGGTGCGGCCATGGAGCACACTGCGATGTCATAGTCCGGCAGGGCCCCGGCCACCTGGTCAAAGGGGATGGCCCGCGCCGCGAAGGCTCCGGCCAGTTCCTCCGCATGCTGGAGGTGGCGGCTGGTGACGGCCATCTCGCCGGCCTCGCGGCTCTTGAAGGCCCGGGCGGTCTTCTCGCCGATGTCGCCGGCGCCAAGCACCAGCACGCGGCAGCGTCGCAGGTCGCCGAAGATCTTGAGTGCGAGATCCACCGCCACGCTGGCCACGCTGATCTGGCCCTCGCCGATGGCGGTATGGGTGCGCACATGCTTGGCGGCCTGGAAGGTTTTCTGGAAAACCCGGTTGAGCACCGGTCCTGTGGTGCCCCGCGTCTGCGCCGCGGCGTAGGCGTCCTTCACCTGGCCAAGGATTTCCGTCTCGCCGACCATCTGCGAGTCGATGCCGGCGGCGACCTCGAAAAGGTGCTGGATGGCGGGGCGGTCGTGCAGCTCGAGCCGGATCTGTTCGAATACGCGTGCGTCCATCTGGTTCAGCGCGCACAGGGCGGCCTGCAGGCGGGCCACCGCCTCCGCTTGCGCGGCGACACCGTAGATCTCGACGCGGTTGCAGGTGTTGAGCACCGCGAATTCATCCAGGCCGGCGAGCGACTGCAGTTCCCCGTGAAGGGCGTCGAGCTTGCCGCCGGCCAGCGCCAGTTTCTCGCGCAGCTCGAGCGGGGCGGTCTGGTGGCTGGCGCCGAGGAGAAAGAGGGTGGGGACGCTCATGGCTTGCTGGCGGACGGCGGCCCGGACGGCGGCCCGGCCGGCGTCACCGGATGGCGGCTGGCGTTGACCGGTCCGAGGGAGAGCAGGGCGGCGGCGAAGAGCGCCAGGCATGTCCATGCCAGGCGCTGCGAGACCAGTTTCCTCCCCAGGCGCAGCAGCAAGGCCAGCAGGTAGGCGAGCCACACGCCGGCCGTGAGCAGTTTGGGGGTATCCACGCTGGAGAGGTCCTGCAGCCAGTGGAACGCACCAATGCCCAGCGACCAGGTCATCAGCACCACCCCGGCGGCCAGCAGCCGCACACTGATGAGATCGAGCTCGAAAATGGAGGGCAGAAACGAAAAGAGGCCGTGCAGCTGCTTGTGCTTCAGGCTGTACGTCTGCAGCAGGTACATGCCCGCGGCGAGGGCGAGCAGCGCGAACACGCCGTAGCTGAAGAGGGCCAGGGCGGCGTGCAGCGCGACCCACGGGGTGCCGCCAAAGGCATTGATGCGGTGCGCCGCATCCCAGCCCGGCGCGGCGAGGGAAACCAGGGTGAGCACCGCGGACAGGCACGAGGTGAAATAGCCGAGGAGGCTAAAACGGAACGTGGCGCCGATCACGAGATACAGCGAGATGGCCGACCATGCCGTGAACTGGAAGATCTCAAACATGTTGCCGATCGGACATCCCTTGACCGCCAGGCCGCGCAGGTAGAGGCCGAGCGTCTGGAGCACGAAACCCGTGGCGACGATGACATACATCGCCAGGCGCGATTGCCGCCGGTCGCGCAGCAGGGTCAGGGTGCCGAGCACCAAGCCGGCCACGTAGCAGGCGGAAGCCAGCCACATCCACGTGCGGTCACCGAGTCCGAGGAAGGTCATGGGAATGGCGAACATACGTCAGCGTGGGGCGGCGGGCAAGTGGCGTTGTGGATCCGGGAGGCTCCGGCGGGAGGGTACGGGCATTGCCGTGGCTTGGTGATCGGCGGGGAAGGCCTCTTCCAGAGGCCGCCGCTGACGATCCGCAGCGTCACGGCTGGGACCGGGCCGGCGGCGCCCATTTTTCGAGAAAGGCGAGCACCTTGGCCGGGTCGTCCGCCTCGGCTTGGCCGCTCTTCTCGAACGCGCCGGTTTCCTGGGTCACCAGCGGCTGCCCGCCGGCGTCGAGCACGACCAGCACCGGCAGGCCCGCCTTGATGGGATTGCCGTACTTCTCGTTCACCGCGGCGTTGCGCGCGGGGCCCTTGCGCTTGTTGACGTCGATCATCACGACGACGTAGCCGGCGGCGAGCTTCCGGCGCACGGNNGAGCGCGCCGTCGATGAGGACAAAACCGTCCGCCTGCGGATCATAAATGTCCGGCCCGCGGTTGGGATATTCCGGCGCGGCCCGGAGCGTCGTTGCTGTCAGCAGAACAAGGGCGATGACGGTCAGACGCATGTCCGGAAGGTAGCCGGCGGGCGATGGAAAGCCAATCCCGGTTGCGGGGCTGCCCCGTCGGAGGGGCGGTCGCGCGTCGGGCGATCTTCAATCGGGCGAACTCAAAGCCCAATACTTATCCCAATCGCCCGAGAGTTTTGGACCAATCCCACGGGCGAGACGCCCGTGCCACGTGGCATGGGCGTCTCGCCCATGTCCGGGAAAGTCCAAATGATTAGGGCGGTTGGTATTAAACTCAAAACCAGGCCGGCGTCAGCCGCGCCTCGCCCATCGGCGGGTTTCCCGGAGTTGCAGGCGCTTGGTCTCGACGAGCGTGCCGGCGACGGCGGGGTGCGCCCGCAATTGCTGGAACTGGGCGACGGTCAGCTTCCAGCCGAGGCCGGCGGACGCCTCGGCGAACGGCGCGATGCGATCCGCAAGCACGAAGGCGAACTCGAGGCGCGTGTCGCCGTAGCTGGCGTCGACGGTGGCGCGCAGGGCGCGGAGGAAGGCGGTCAGTTCGGGATGATCAGGCTGGAGCAGCCAGGTGATCTTTTTGACGAGCGTGGGCACGATGAGATCGAGCGGGTAGCACTCCCGGACGTTGATGCGCACGCCGTCGTTGCCTGCGAGCAGGTTGCCCTGCACGAGCACGGGCGTCTCGGCGACCAGGTATTTTGCGTACTCCTCGTAGGCGTCGGAAAACATGTTCATCGGCAGCGACACCCGCTTGGTGGCGAGGGTGAACGCGGCCCACGGGCGGTTGTCCTTGCGAGAAAGTTTCTTCGTGATGCCGGTGGCGATGCCGCAGAGGCGAAACTCGCTCTGGTAGGGCTGGTCGAGCAGCTGGTCCTCGGGCACGGTGTTGAGGGCCTCGGCGAGTCCGGCGTAGGCGTTCATCGGGTGGCCGGAGATGTAGAAGCCGAGCAGTTCCTTCTCGTATTGCAGCTGCGCCGACAGCGGAAAATCGCTGGCGCTGCCGTTGCCGCCGCCCTGCAGTGACTCCCCCGCGGCGCCGTTGCGCCGCCGCACGGCCGGTGTCTCCGCCTCGCCGAACAGGAAGACCTGGCCGGCCGTCTTCTCGCGCTCGTCGGCCGCCGTCGCACTGAGCCGGGCGGAGATGAACTCCACCGCCTCATCCAGCCCGGCGATGAGCACGCCGCGCGCCGCGCCCGAATAGTCGAAGGCGCCGGTCTTGATCAGGCATTCCAGCACCCGCTTGTTGACCGCACGGCCGTCCACCCGGTGGATGAAATCGTCAAAGTCGCGGTAGGGACCGCCGGTCTCGCGTTCACCGATGATTTTCTGCGCGGCGGCCTCGCCCACGCCCTTGATGCCGGCCAAACCAAACCTGATCTCGGCGGCCGGAGCCGCCGACGGGTCGAAGGTCGAAGGTCGAAGGTCGGGGGCCGGCACGGCGGATGCCGGACTCTGGTTTTCGGCTTTGGACTTTGGACTTTCGACCCCACGCCGGAACACCGGCGTGAAACTCTCCCGGGACTCGTTGATGTCGGGGCCAAGCACGGGAATGCCCATGGCGAGCGCCTCGTCGATGAAATGGGCGACCTTTTCCGCGTTGCCCAGCTCGGAGCTGAGCACGGCGGCCATGAACTGCACCGGGTGGTTCGCCTTCAGGTAGGCCGTCTGGTAGCTGAGGATGGCGTAGGCGGCGGAGTGCGATTTGTTGAAGCCGTAGCCGGCGAATTTGTTGAGGATGTCGAAGATCGCGTCGGAGACGTTCTCCTCGATGTTGTGGAGCCGCTTCGCGCCGGCGACGAACTTGCCGCGCTCCTCCGCCATCGCGACGGGATCCTTCTTGCCCATGGCGCGGCGGAGCATGTCGGCGCCGCCGAGCGTGTAGCCGGCGATGACCTTGGCGGCCTCCATGACCTGCTCCTGGTAGACCATCACGCCGTAGGTCTCGTGACAGACCTCCTCGAGGAGCGGGTGGGGGAACTTGACGGCCGCCGGGTCCTTCTTGCCGCGGATGTAATCCGGAATCCATTCCATCGGACCGGGGCGGAAGAGCGCGATCAGTGCGATGACTTCGTCGATGTTCGAGATCTGCAGCTGACGGCAAAGCGCCTGCATGCCGCTGGACTCAAGCTGGAACACGGCGGTAGTGCGGCCGGAGTTGAGGAGGGCGAATGTTTTCGGGTCGTCGAGCGGGAGCTGCTCGATGTCGAACGCCGGGTCGGCGGTGCGGCGGACGTTCTCCACGGCGTCGGCGATGACGGTGAGCGTCTTGAGGCCGAGGAAATCCATCTTGAGCAGGCCGAGCTTGGCCACCGCGTTCATGTCGTACTGCACGGTGACGTCGCCCTCCTGCAGGGTGAGCGGCACGTACTCCTCCAGCGGCGTGTCGGTGATCAGGATGCCCGCGGCGTGCTTGCCGGTGTTGCGCACCATCCCTTCCAGGACGCGGCCCTGCCCGACGATCTGTTGGGCGACGGGATTGTGCTCGAGCTCGGCGCGCAGTTCGGCGGACTTGGCGATGGCGCCGTCGAGCGTGATGTTGAGCTCGTCGGGGATCATCTTCGCGAGGCGGTCGGCCTCGGCGTAGGGCAGGTTGTGCACGCGCGCGACGTCGCGGATGACCATCTTGGCGCCGAGCGTGCCGTAGGTGATGATGTTGGCCACGCAGTCGTTGCCATACTTGCGGCGCACGTAGTCGATGACCTCGCCGCGGCGGCGCATGCAGAAGTCGATGTCGAAGTCGGGCGGCGAGACACGCTCGGGGTTGAGGAAGCGCTCGAAGAGGAGCTTGAAGCGGAGCGGGTCGAGGTCGGTGATGCCGAGCAGGTAGGCGGCGATGCTGCCGGCGCCCGAGCCGCGCCCGGGACCGACGGGAATGCCCTGCTCCTTGGCCCAGTGGATGAAGTCCCAGACGACCAGGAAATAGTCGGTGTAGCCGGTCTGCTCGATGATCGAGAGCTCGTAATCCATCCGCTCGCAGATCTCCTGCGCCAGCGCGGGATTCGGTTCAGGGTTCAGAGTTCGATGTTCAGGGTGCGGGAGTACCGACCGGGTCGCGTAGTCGATGCCGTAACGGCGGGGCAGGCCTTCGACGCAGAGCTGTTTCAGATAGCCGGGGAGGTCGGTCTTGACCTCGGGCGGCAGCGGATAGCGCGGGTAGCGCTCGGTACCCTTGGGGAACGGAATGGTGAGATCGCACATCTCGGCGACGGCCTGCGTGTTGATGACCGCCTCCGGCACCTCGCGGAAAAGCTGCTCCATTTCCGTCCGCGACTTGAGGTAGAACTGCTGGCTGCCGAACCGCATGCGGTCGGCGTCGTCGATCTTCGCGCCCGTCTGGATGCAAAGCAGCGTATCGTGCGGCCCGGCGTCCTCGGCACGGACGTAATGGACGTCGTTCGTGCAGACGACCTTCAGGTTGAATTCGCGCGCCAGCTTGAGGAGATCGGGGGTGATCTGGTGCTGCGGCGCGAGGCCGTGATCCTGGATTTCGACAAAAAAGTTCTCGCGGCCGTAGATGTCGATGAAGCGTCCCGCGGCCCGGCGGGCGTCCTCATAGCGGCCCTGGAGCAGGCGCTGCGGGATGAGCGCGGCGAGACAGCCGGTGAAGGCGACGAGGCCCTCGGAGTATCTGGCCAGCGTCTCGAAATCGGCACGAGGGCGGTAATAGAAACCCTTCAGGTGCGCGTCGGAGACCAGCTTGAGAAGGTTGTGGTAGCCGGCCTCGTTGCGCGCCAGCACGCCCATGTGGAAGATGGACTTGCCCTCCTCGCTGCGGCCGGTGCGTTCGAGCCGCGAACCCTCGGTGAGGTAGATTTCACAGCCGATCAGCGGCTTGATGCCGCGGGACTTGGCTTGGAGGTAGAAGTCGATCGCGCCGAAAAGATTTCCGTGGTCGGTGAGCGCCAGCGCCTTCATGCCCAGCCCGGCGGCGCGGTCCATCAGGCGGTCGATGCGGCAGGCGCCGTCGAGCAGGCTGTAGTCCGAGTGGACGTGGAGATGGACGAAATTGGAGTCGGCGGGCGGCAAGGTCACGCTAACCAAGACCCCGCGCCGAAATGTTCAAGGCGGAATGCGGCGAAAAGAAGGCGAAACTGGAACGGGAGACCGCGACCACCGGAGGAAAATAGGGATTGACGGAGCGGGGGCCGACTGGACACTTAACCGTTTTTCCCCAGTCATTCCTGTCTTTTCCCATGTCAATTGAAATCAAGATCCGCAAAAACGAGCCGGTGGATCGGGCGCTGCGCCGCCTGAAGAAGAAGCTCGATCGCGAGAACGTCATCAAGGATGTCCGCGCCAAGCGGTATTACGAGAAACCGTGCGAACGCCGCCGGCGCAAGGCGAAGGTCGCGGCGTTCAGCGCCATGCTGCGCGCGCGTTACGAAAGCTGATTTTCCCCGCCGCCCCCGGCGGCCCTGTTCCTGCCGCCCGCCTGGCCCGCCCCGCCTACGGGCCGGGCTCGATGGGTTGACCAACGCCCTCAGGCGTGCAGACGCTGAACCGTGAACCCCATCCTTGCGCTCTCCACCGCGTGGTCCTCCGCGCGTCATGCCGACGGGTATGCGATGCTGCAGGAGATGGCCCGCATGGGATTCGAGCATGTGGAGCTGAGTCACGGCATCCGCATCACCCTGGTGCCGGGCATCCTCAAGGCGCTCAACGAGGGCTTCATCAAAGTCAGTTCGACCCATAATTTCTGCCCGCTGCCGGCGGGCATGATGGACGCCGCTCCCAATCTCTTTGAGCCGTCCGCGCCCGCCGGCCGGGGCCACGAGCACGAGCAGTGGCTGCGACATACGCGGCGCACGCTCGACTTTGCGGCCCAGGTGAGGGCGCGGGCCGTGGTGATGCACCTCGGCAGCGTGCGCTTCTTCTGGATCAACCCGGGGCGCCAGTTGCGCAATTTTGCCCGCGCCCATCCCACCGCCGCCCTTCCGGCGGACGCGCGCTACCAACGGCTGCTGGCCCGGGCCTCGGGCAGGCTGCGCAAGCGCCTGCCGGCGTTTTGGGAGCAGACCCGGCGCAGCCTCGAGGAAATCCTGCCCTACGCGGCGGAGAAAGGCGTGCGGCTCGGCCTCGAGAACCGGGAGAGATTCGAGGAGCTGCCGCTGGACGCGGATTTTCCCGGATTCCTCGGATCGCTTCCGCGGTCGGAGCAGGCCGGTTACTGGCATGACGCAGGGCACGCCGAGTTGAAGGAGCGGATGGGTGTCATCACCCAGCGCCGGTTGCTGGAGGAAAATTCCGGGCGGCTGATCGGCTTCCACCTGCACGACGTGGATGCCGGGGGGCACGACCACCAGCCCATCGGCAAGGGGCGCATTGATTTCAAGATGGTCCGCTCGTTCTGGCAGCCGCACCACCTGCTGGTGCTCGAGTTGAGCCCGCACGTCAGTGCCGACGACGTGCTGGCGTCGAAGAAGCGGATCGAAGACCTGCTGGAGTGAGCGCCAGGTAGCGCAGGGCTACGGTCTACGTCTCATACCAATCGCCCGAGAGTATTGGACCAATCCCACGGGCGAGACGCCCGTGCCACGTGGCATGGGCCTCTNNCGAGGAAGTCCAAATGATTAGGGTGGTTGGTATCAGAAGAAGAACAAAGCGCGGTCTGAAGGACCGCGCTACATAGCGCAGTGCTTCCCTGTCCGCCGTAGCCTAGTAGGCGAAGGCGGCAGCCTGCGCTCCTACGATTTCGATGGTGACTGTAGGGGCGCTCTGCTGGCCAGCAGAGCGCCCTGGACTTCACGCCGGCCACACGCCGGCGATGGACGTGCCGCAGAAGCGGCACCTGCCGGCGGCGAGATGATAGGCCGTGACGGAGAACACGTCGCGTTCGACGATGGCGCGCCGGCAATTCGGGCAGAAGGTGGTCCCGGCATCGGGCACNNGTCCACCGGCGTGGGCGGCAGGTGCTCGAGCTTGTGCTGCGGAGCGAAGCGCGAGAAGTGCAGCGGCCGGTCAGGCCCGAGGTTCGCCACCAGCCAGCCGCACATGCGCTTGATCATCTCCAGGTCGTCGGTGTACGTCGGCACGACGAGGTTGATGACCTCGAACCACACACCGAGCTCATGGTAGGTCTTGAGCGTGTCGAGGATGGGCTGCAGCTTGCCGGCATTGAGCTGCTGATAGACGGCGTCGCTGAAGCCCTTGAGGTCCACGTGCGCGGCGTCCACGAACTTGGCGAGGTCGCGGAGCGGCCGGTCCTCGATCGAGCCGCAGGTCACGATGATGTTTTTCAGCCGCTGTTCGTGGGCGAGCTGGCTGGTGTCGTAGGCGTACTCGTAGTAGGCGGTCGGCTCGGAGTAGGTGTACGAGATCGACGGGCAGTGGAGCGACTGGGCGACCGCGACGACATCGTCGGGGAACAGGCTGAGGCGGCTCATCTCCTGCAGGCTGAGTTCGGACGGCAGCGGCGGGCGCAGGCGATAGGCGGGGCCGTGCGGGTCCTTGGTTTCCTCTGGTTTTTTTTGGGAGATCTCCCAGTTCTGGCAGTTGAGACAGCGGAAGACGCAGCCCGACGTGGCGAGGGAAAAGGTCGGAGTGCCGGGGAGAAAATGAAACAGGGGCTTCTTCTCCACCGGATCGATGTGGAACGTGCACGGGTTGCCGTAGGCCATCGTGTAGAGCGTGCCGTCCCGGTTGACCTTGTTGCGGCAGTGGCTGCGGTCGCCGGGTTCAAGGATGCAGTTGTTCGGGCAGACCTTNNGCCTCCTTCACCCAGCCGCGCTGGCACCAGAGCGCCCAGAGTTCCTCGCTGGGCGCGTCACCCTTGAACACGTCGGCTGGCGCCTCGGCGCCGCTGAGATTGAACAAACTGTCGAGCCACCCGGCATGGCTGTTCAAGGCCAGGCCGGCAAATCCCGCGGCGCCGCAGGCGAGCGCCCGGCG
>PLMF01000408.1 GCA_003142355.1 Bryobacterales bacterium | reverse complement strand
CGCCATTCGGGAGCACGCCTACAGCTACTTCCATAAGCCGCTGGCGGAAGCTCCGCTGGCCGACATGGTCGAGCAGGCCCTCGAGTCGTCATCCTGGCGGGACGATATCAAGATGATCTCGGCGCGCCCGGATTGGATCACGCTGGATGTGCGCTGCAAGCTGGAGGCCGTCGAGCGCATGACGCATTTTCTGCGCGAGATGGAGACCGGCTTCCCGGCCCAGGCGCGCGAGGACATAGCGACGGCCTTCCGCGAGTTGCTCTTGAATGCCGTCGAGCACGGCGGCGGCTCCGACCCCGGCAAGCACGTGCGCATTTCGCTGGTGCGCACGGCGCGCTCCCTGATTGTGCGGATTCAGGACCCCGGCAAGGGCTTCTCCATGGACCTGCTGCCGAACGCGGCCATTTCCAATCCGGACGATGCGCCCATCCAGCACGTCGAGGTTCGCACCAAGCGGGGACAGCGCCCCGGCGGTTTCGGCATCCTCATGACCCGCAACCTGGTGGATGAGCTGGTCTACAACCAGCGAGGCAACGAGGTGCTGTTCGTCAAGTACCTGCCGTAGCGCCGGCGATCTTGTCGCCGGTGGGGTTGGCCGGGCTGGGAAGAACACCGGCGACAAAATTGCCGGCGCTACTGCACGGTGAAGTTCGCCGCCACGCTGGAGGCCGTGCCAACCGTCACGACCACGGGTTGCACGCCCAATGGCGCGCTCGACGGCACCGTGAAGTTGATCTGAAGGGTTCCCACCGACCAACTGGGGATGCCCACGTAGTCCATGTGCGCCGTAACGCCGCCGATGGTCATCGAGACGGCAAGAAGCGGCACCGGCACCTGAGCACCGCCAGGCCCCGCTCCGGTGGCGACCGGCGGCGAGACTTCGCCGGCTCCAGTGACGAACAGCGTGTATATTTGTCCCCGGCTACCGCTCACGTTGGGGGTGATGGAGCTGCCGTCCGGTCCCAGGTAGATGCCGGGAGCCGATGCCGAAACCGGGAACGAGTAGGTGGCCACCTGCCCGTTGTTGCTGACGGCCAGGAGAGCCGTTCCGGTCGCGGTCTCATAGGGGATCTGTATATTCAGTTGCCCCGGCGAAACGTAATACAGAGGGGCGGGAATCCCATTGACCGTCGCCGAAACTCCCGCCATGGTCAGCGGCAGAGGGAGAGTGCCTGCCAATTGGGTGGAGTTCGCCAGGTTCGTGCCAAAGACGCTCAAGACCATCCCCGGAGCGTATACGTGCGCGAACGACGCCCCGTTGGCNNGCCGCCGATACTGGGGCCAATCGTGAACGTGACCGGAACGCTAACAAACTGCGGCGTGGTGTTCGCGGATTGAAAGACCAGCGTGGTGGTGTGGGCCTCATTCGCCAGGCCCGGGGCCGCGGCCACCAGGTACACGGTCCCCGGTCCTGTCCCAGAGGTCGGAAACACCGCCAGCCAACCGGACTTCTGGTTGGCTGGAAACACCGAGGCAGTCCACGGCTGCCCGGAAGGCACATTCACGTTCACGGTGGCGGCCGCGGATTCCGTTGCGCTGGCGCTCATGGTGACGGAACTCTTCGAAACAGTCAGCGCGCCGGGGCTGGAAGCCGGGCTTTGAAAGGGAACGGATAGGGTGGCGATGATCGTGTTGCCGGCGGTATCCGTGCCATCGACCTCATAGGAAAGAGTCTCGGGGTTCGGAATACTCCAACAAAAGTTAGCTGCGAGAGAACCAAACGGCGCCAGGCGCGAGGAGCCGAACCATTGCTGGATTTGGCTGGTGAGGTCATTGCCGCCGGCCAGGAAGCGGGTCAACTGCACTTCATAGCCGTTCTGCTCTTCGAGATCCAACTGCTGATAATAGGGGGTTGGCGACGAGCAGTGCGTGGTGTCCGGAATCAGCGCCACGGTGGCGGGCAAACTCGACAACGCCATCGAAGCCGAGGATGGCTGGCCGAGGAAAGGAACGGTAAGCTGCTCGGTCCACTCGGCCCCGCTGGCATCCGTGCCGCTGAATCCCAATACCAAGTTGAACGGAACGGCGCTGGGCTGCGCCCCCAGTAGAGCCGAAATGGTCCCGTTCGCCGGTATGCTGGCGCTGCCGAACCAGCTCGGAATGTAAGAGGACTTGTCGGTGCCGGCGATCGTGAAACCGGTGAGGGTTGCGGCGGTTCCGGCGATCTCACTCAGCCGCACCGTGAAGAGAAAGGTGTACCCGTTCGAATCGGGCGCCTGCTGGAACACCGGATTCGGCGTCACCGAGGAAACCACGTAGGAAGGCACTGTGGGGACGCTGACGCTCACCGTCACGGATCCGGACGAGGCCATGAAGCCGTTGCTCGCGCCATAGGAAGCCGCGATGGTATTGTCTCCTGTATTCAACTGGCTGGCGTTGACGGTCAGTGACGCGGTGGCCGTGCCAGCGGAGCCAGCGAGGTTAGCGGTCCCCAGCGACGTGCCGCCTGCCGTGAACGCGACCGATCCAACGGGCGAGATGCTGCCGCTCGCGGCCTTCACCGTGGCCGTCAGCACGGTGCTGCCTCTGGCCGAAATGCTGGCGGGATTAGCCGTCACCGTGGTCGTGGTACCGATGGCCGGGATGCTGTTCCACTGCGTCACCAGGTTGTACGCGTCCACCGAACCCAGTCCCGTTGCCAGGTCATATCCCGCAGCCGCGCGGTAGCCGAGTTGTCCCCCGGTGCAATTTGGAGTTCCCTGCCCGCATGGGACGATATTGTCTCCGACGCTAATATCGTGAAAAGCATTGGGAGCGCTCTGCGCGAGGTGATACAGCGTCGGATTGATATTACCCGCGCCCGGCTTGGACTGCACCTTGTTCGCGCCCAGGTAGTGATTGAGCAACGCGACCATGCCGGCGAACACCGGCGTGGAAATCGAGGTGCCGCCCAACTGCACCAACTTCCCCCCTGTCAGGACGTTATAGGGATCGTGGTCGTTCGCCCCGTCGAGAGAGATGTCCGGCAGATCGCGGGCGCCATCGTTCGGAACGCCGAAGCCGGTCTGCCAGGCGGGCTTGGGGTAGAAAGAGCTGGCGCCCCCGCCAGTAGCAGCAAGCCCTTGTCCCGCCGCCACACTCACGGCCGTGTCGTTCCAGGCCATTTCCGGTATGTAAGACCTGGCGGACCCGCCGTTGGGACCGTTGCCGGTGTTCCAATACGTCCCGCTTCCCTCGTTGAACTCGGTACCGCCCACCGCGGTGACCTCCGGGATGCTGGCGGGAAAGTTCACGGCCAAACCGTGGGTGGCGCTGCTGGCGCCACCGCTTTCGCAGTCGGCCGCCCCGCTATCACCCGTCGAAGCCAGCCAGGTAATGCCCTGCGTATTCGCCTTCTGAGCCTCTGATCGAAACGAGTCCTTGTAAGCTGCGCTTTGCGCTTCGCAGTTTCCGAAGCTTTCACTGATCACCGGTGCCAGGTTGTTGTCGATGGCGTAGAGCGCCGCGCCGTCCGCGGCGGTCCCATAGACGTAGATGAGGGTCGCCTTCTGCGCGACGGCGCCGGCCCACTCCAAGTCGATGTCCGCTTCCACCAGAGAGCCGGCGATTCCAGGGTCGCTGGAAGTTGGGTTGCGGATGATCTGCAGGCTGACGGCCGGCAGGTGGTACCTGGTGCGAAACCCCTGAATGTCCGCAAAATCGATGGCGCTCTGGCCTACAACTAGTATCTTCTGCCCGGTACCGTCGAAACCCGCCTGGTACAGCTTGGTGATGTCGTAAATGGTGGCCAGATCGTCCGGGACCAGGGTGTGTGCTCCAGTGCCGTTCGTATTGGCCGGCAGCGCGTGCCTGGGCGCTTTTGGATAGAAGTCGTCGAGTCCCAGGAAACCCGCCACAATCGGCGCCAGCGATGCCGGGACCCAGGGATCCGCCGCCGCGGCGAAGTGCGATTCGCCGTCCACGCGATAGCGATGGATTTCGGTATGGAACGCTGCCAGCACTTGCCCGGCCGTGCCGCTGAACGACAGCCAGTTGCGCCCGCGCGCCACATATTCCACGGTGAAACCCTCGGACTGCAACCAGGCGGAGATCTTGTCCATGTCATTCTGGCTCAGACCAGAGCGCTCCGCATACTGCTCGGGCGTGAGCCAGTCGTGGTAGTTCGGCGATGCCGGATCTTGCTGCTGCTGAAGCAACTGTTCCAGCGCCGCCTGCTGGACGTCCGTTTTCTTCAGCATCAGGGTGACATAACCGACCCGGAAACCGGGTTCGGCCGGTCCCTGGTCGAACCGCGGCTGTGCCATGGGATGGACGTTGCCTTTGAGGACTACCGCCCGGCGGCCGTCAATCGGCGCCGTAATGCGGTCTGGCTGCGCCACGAGAGCGCACGGCACCAGGAAAAGGAGGCGGATGATACGGGCTGAGTGCATCTTCCTGCATCATAACGCCGTTCCTCGGGCGCCTCACCGGCTGGCCAGGAATGCGCCGACAGGATGCGCCCCATTCACTGCAACACGGTAAAGGTCGCCGCCCCCGGACTGGAGGCCGAGCCGACCGTGACCACCACCAGTTGCACGCCCAATGGAGCGTTTGGCGGCACCGTGAAGTTGATCTGAAGGGTTCCCACCGACCAACTGGGAATGCCGACGTAATCCAGGTGCGCCGCAACGCCGCCGATCGTCACGGAGACGGCAAGAAGCGGCACGGGCACCTGGGTCCCGGTAGGCACCGCCCCGGTGGCGATGGGCGGCGACACCTCGCCCGCTCCCGTGACGTAGAGCGCGAATGCTTGTCCCCGATCGCCGCTGGAGGTGGCGGTGATCGGCCCAGTGCCCTGCTGGTTCTGGGTAAACAGCCCCGGAGCCGATGCCGACACAGAGAACGAATAGGTAGCCACGAGCCCGTTGCTGCTGACGGCCAGGAGAGCCGTGCCGGTCGCGGTCTCGTAGGGAATCTGAATGTTCAGTTGCGTCGGCGAGACGTAGAGGAGAGGCGCGGCAATCCCATTGACGGTTGCCGAAACTCCTCCCAGGATCAGCGGCAGGGGTAGAGTGGATGCCAGTTGTTGGGTGCCCGCCAGGTTCGTGCCAAAGACGCTCACCAGCATCCCGGGGGCGTATACGTGCTGATACGACGCCCCGTGAGCGATGGCTGCGATGGAGATCGCAGACGAGGCGCCGATCGTAAACGTGACCGGAACGTTCACGAACTGCGGACTGCTGTTCGCGGATTGAAAGATCAGCGTCGCGGTGTAGGCCCCATTCGCCAGCCCCGCAGCCGCGGCTACCAGGTTCACTGCCGTCGGCCCTGTCCCCGAGAGCGGGGACACCGCCAGCCAGCCGGTCTTCTGGTTGGCTGGAAACACCGAGACCGTCCACGGCTGCCCGGAAGGCAAACTCACGTTGACGTTGGCCGCCGCGGATTGCGATGGACTGGCGCTCATAGCGACGGAGCTTTTCGAAGTGGCGAGAGCGCCGGGGTTGTTAGCCGGGCTTTGAAAGAGAACGGATAGAGTGGCGGTGACCTTGTTGCCGGCGGTGTCCGTGCCGTCGACCTCATAGGCAAGAGTCTTGGGCGGGTTCGTGATATTCCAGCAGAGGTTGGCTTGTAGAGAACCAAACGGCGCCAGGCGCCAGGACCCGAAGTATGACGCGGACAACTGCACTTCATAGCCGTTCTGTTCCTGCAGGTTCAACTGCTGGTAATACGGGTACTGCGACGAGCAGTGATTGGTGTCCCGAATCAGCGCTACGGTGGCGGGTGCACTGGAGAGCACCATGGAGGCGGTGGTGGTCGGGATGGGCAGGCTGCTGTTCCATTGCGTCACCAGGTTGTACGCATCCACGGAACCCAGCCCGGTTGCCAGGTCATATCCCGGAGCCGCGCTGTAGCCGAACTGTCCAGTGGTGCAGCCGGGCGTTCCCTTGCCGCACGAAACAATACTGTCCCCGGCTGTAGTATCGTGAAAAGCACTGGGAACGGTCTGCGCCAGTTGATACAGCGCCGGATTGATATTGCCCACGCCCGGCTTGGACTGCGCTTTGTTCGCAACCAGGTAATGATTGAGCAATGCGACCATGCCGGCGAACGCCGGGGTGGCAATCGACGTTCCCCCATAAAGCCCCCAAGTGCCCCCCGACAGGACGTTATAGGGATCGTGGAAATTGGACGCGGCGAGCGAGACGTCCGGCACATCGCGGGCGCCATCGGCCGGTACTCCGAAACCGGTCTGCCATGCCGGCTTGGGGTAGAAAGAGCTGGCGCCTCCGCCGGTAGCGTCGATCCCTTGCCCCACCGCTTTACTCGCGGTTGTGTCGTTCCAGGCTGTTTCCGGAATGTAAGATGTGGCGGACCCTCCGTTGGGACCGTTGGTCGAGTTCCAATACGTTCCGCCTCCGTCGTTGAACTCGGTGCCGCCCACGGCGGTGACCTCCGGGATGCTGGCGGGAAAATTCACGGCCAAACCGTGGACCGCAATATTGACACGATAGTCGCAGTCGAACGCTCCGCTATCACCCGACGAAGCCAGCCAGGTGATGCCCTGCAAATTCGCCTTCTGAGCCTCCGATCGTTCGATCGACGAATATTGAGATTCACTTTGCGACTCGCAGTTTCCAAAACTCTCGCTGATGACCGGTGCCAGATTGTTGTCGATGGCGTAGAACGCCGCCTGATCGGCACTGCTCCCATATACGTAGATGAGCGCCGCATTCGGCGCCACCGCGCCGGCCCATTCCAAGTCCATGTCCGCTTCCTTCATGTAGTCGATGGTGGTTCCAGGGTCGCTCGAAGTTGGGTTGCGGATTACCTGTAGGTTAAGGGCCGGCAGGTTGTACTTGGTGCGGAACCCCTGAATGTCGGCGGTATTGATGTTGCTCTCGCCGACGATGACGATACTCTGACCGGCGCCGTTGACGCCCGCCTGGTACAGCCTGGTGATGTCGTAGATGGCGGCCAGGTCGTCCGGGGCCAGGGAGTGCGTTCCATCGCCCGACGTAAAGGCGGGTAACGGGTGTTTGGGCGCTTTCGGATAGAAGTCGTCGAGCCCCAGGAAACCCGCCACCACCGGCTCGAGCGATGCGGGCACGGAGGGTTCCGCAGCCGCGGCGAAGTGCATTTCGCCGTCCATGCTGTAACGGTGGATGTCGGTATGGAGCGCTGTCCGCACTTGCCCGGCCGTGCCGCTGAACGACAGCCAGTTGCGCCCGCGCGCCGCGTATTCCACGGTGAAGCCCTGGGACTGCAACCAACCCGAGATCTTGTCCAGGTCACTCTGGCTCAGGCCAAAGCGATCCGCATACTGCTCGGGAGTGAGCCAGTCGTGGTAGCTCGGCGATGCCGGATCTTGCTGCTCTTGAAGTAACTGCTCCAGCGCCGCCTGCTGGGCGGCCGTCTTCTTCAGCACCAAGGTGACATAACCGACCCGGAAAGCCGGTTCGACCGGTCCCTGGTCGAACCGCGGCTGTGCCAGGGGATGGATGTGGCCTTTGAGGACTACCGTCCGGCGGGCGTCAATCGGCGCCGCGATGCGGTCTGGCTGCGCCAGCAGAGCGCATGGTAGCAACAGAAGGAGGCGGATGATACAGGGTGAACGCATCACCCTGCATCATAACGCCGTTCCCCGGGCGCGTCGCCCCTACCGCATGGCGTAGGAGTTCAGCACCTTCATGTAGTTGGCGCGCTCGAAGGCGTCGGGCTGCGGCACCGCGTTGCGGCTCATGCTGCCCTGCATCTGTTGGATCGATTCGTACTCGTGCTCGCCCATCCAGATCAGCAGCTCGGTCGAGATGGTGTCCAGGAAGGTGATGCCGCGTTTCAGCAGCGCCGATGTCATCATCGCCACCTTGGCGCCGGCCATCATGGCTTTCACCACGTCGGTGGCGCTGTGCACGCCGCCAGTGAGAGCCAGGTCCGCTTTCACGCTGCCGTACAACGCCGCGATCCAGTGCAGGCGCAGCAGCAGCTCGTGTGAGTTGCTCAGGATCAGGTTGGGCACCACCTCCAGCGCTTCCAGGTCGAAATCCGGCTGGTAGAAGCGGTTGAAGAGCACCAGGGCGTCGGCGCCCGCGGCATCCAGCTTCTGGGCCATGTTGGCCATCGAGCTGAAATACGGTCCCAGCTTCACCGCCACCGGGATCTGGACTTCGGCCTTGACCGCCTTCACCAGATCGACGTACTGCCCCTCCACCTGCTCGCCGGTGACTTTGGGATCCACCGGGATATAGTAGATGTTCAGTTCGAGCGCGTCCGCGCCGGCTTCCTGCATCTGCTTGGCGTAGTGCAGCCAGCCGCCATTGGTGCTGCCATTGAGGCTGGCGACGATGGGTATTTTGACCGCCTCCTTGCACTTCTGGATGTGCTTGAGGTAGGTCTCCGGCCCCCTGACCCCATGCGTCAACTCGGGTAACTGCGTGGTGGACTCGGCTGAGATTTCCGAGCTCGCGGAGAGGAAGCGGTCCAGATCGGTGCTCTCCAGCACGATCTGCTCCTCGAACAGCGAATCGAGCACCACCGCGGCGGCGCCGGCGTCCTCCATGCGGCGGATGTTCCCGATGTCCTGGCACATCGGCGAGGCTGAGGCCACCAGCGGGTTCTTCAGCTTCAATCCGTGATACGTCGTCGAAAGATCAATGGTCTTGGTCAGGTCGATCATTTCTTTTCACCCCCGTTGGCAGGCTCGTGGGCCATGTAATCGTAGAGCCGCCAGCGGCTGGCCACGTCTTCCTCCGCCAGCCCCAACAGCTTCTTGGCTTCCTCGGGATTGCTCTTGACCAGCATGGTGTACCGCGTTTCTTTGTAGGCGTAGTCTTTGAACGATGTGCTGGGCGGGCGCGAATCGAGTTGGAAGGGGTTCTTGCCCTGCGCCGTCAGTTCGGGGTTGTAGCGCATCAGCGGCCAGTAGCCGGAACTCACNNATGCCGAAGGAGAGGTCGTAGCCATGTGCGATGCAATGGCTGTAAGCGATGATGAGCGACGGCCCGTCATACGCTTCGGCTTCCAGGAATGCCTTGACGGTGTGCATGTCTCCCGCGCCCATGGCCACCTTGGCCACGTAGACGCTGCCATAGCTCATGGCCATCAGGGCGAGGTCTTTCTTGCCCACGGGCTTGCCGCCGGCTGCGAACTTGGCCACCGCGCCGCGCGGCGTGGCTTTGGACGCCTGGCCGCCGGTATTGGAGTAGACCTCGGTGTCGAGCACCAGGATGTTCACGTTGCGCCCGGTCGAGAGCACGTGGTCCAGGCCGCCGTAACCGATGTCGTAGGCCCACCCGTCGCCGCCGATCAGCCAGACGCTCTTCTTCACCAGCGTGTCGGCCACCGCCAGCAGGTCGCGCGCTTCCGCCGTCTTCACGCCGGCGAGCTTCTCTTTGAGAAGTTTCACCCGCTCGCGCTGCTCGAAGATGCCGGGCTCGGTCTTCTGGTCGGCTTTCAGGATGCCCTGAACAAGGTTGTCGCCAATCGCCGCGTTCAGCCGCGCCACCAGCTCGCGCGCGTACTCGTTCTGCTTATCCACGGCCAGCCGCATGCCCAGTCCGAACTCCGCACAGTCTTCGAACAGCGAGTTCGACCAGGTTGGCCCGAGGCCCGCCGCGTTCACGCAGTAGGGCGTGGTGGGCAGGTTGCCGCCGTANNGCAGGCGCCGGAGAACTCGAACAGCGGCCGCAGCAACTGCACGTCCTTCACCTGGCTGGGGGAGAGAATCTTGCGGTCGGTCTCGGGGATGTTCATGAAGAACTCCCAGTTGGCCGCCTCCGACTCGCGTATGGGCGGCTGGGCCACCATGTTGATGGCGCGGCGCTTCACTTCTCTCTTGTCTTTCACTGGGCAGAATTCCACGCAGAGGGTGCAGCCGGTGCAATCCTCGGGCGCCACTTGCAAGGTGTACTTCCGGTCTTTCATGTCCTTCCAGCGCGCGGGCACGGCCTTGAAGGTGGGCGGCGCGCCGGCCAGGTGCTTTTCGTCGTAAACCTTGGCGCGAATCACGGCGTGGGGGCACACCAGCACGCACTTGCCGCACTGGATGCAAAGCTCCTGATCCCATTCGGGAATTTCCAGAGCGATGTTGCGCCTCTCCCATTGCGTAGTGGCAGTGGGGAACGTGCCGTCGATGGGCATGGCGCTCACCGGCAGGTCGTCGCCATTGCCTTCGATGATCCGGGCGGTGAACTTCTGCACGAACTCGGGCGCCGCGGCGGGGACCGCCGGGCGGATGTCGAACGAGGAGGTTACCTTGTCGGGGACCTTGACTTCGTGCAAGTGGCTCAGGGCCGCGTCCACCGCGGCGTAGTTCTTCTGCACCACGCTTTCGCCGCGCTTGCCGTAAGTCTTCTGGATAGTGTACTTGATGGCGGCAATGGCTTCCTCGCGCGGCAGCACTCCGCTGATGGCGAAGAAACACGTCTGCATGATGGTGTTGATGCGGCCGCCCATGCCGGTCTCCTTGGCCACATCGTAACCGTCGATGACGTAGAACTTGAGCTTCTTGTCAATGATCTGCTTCTGCACCAGGCGCGGCAGGTGGTCCCAAACCTCGTCGGGGCCGAACGTGCTGTTCAGCAGGAAGGTGGCGCCGTTCTCCGCGGCTCTCAACATGTCGATGCGCTCGAGGAACGAGAACTGGTGGCAGGCTACGAAACTGGCCTGCGTGATCAGGTAGCTCGACCGCAGCGGGCGGGGCCCGAAGCGCAGGTGCGAGGTGGTGATGGCGCCCGACTTCTTGGAGTCGTAGACGAAGTAACCCTGCGCGAAGTTGTCGGTCTCTTCCCCGATGATCTTGATGGAGTTCTTGTTGGCCCCCACCGTGCCATCGGCGCCCAAGCCGAAGAACAGCGCGCGCACCGTGCCGGGGATTTCGGCCGAGAACCCGGGGTCGTACTCCAGGCTGGTGTGGGTGACGTCGTCGTTGATCCCGATGGTGAAGTGGTTCTTGGGCGAGGTCTTCTTCAGCTCGTCATAGACGCCCTTCACCATGGCGGGAGTGAATTCCTTGGAAGAGAGACCGTAGCGGCCGCCAATCACCTTCTTGGTGACGCCCATTTCGACCAGTGCGGTGATGACGTCGCAGTAGAGCGGCTCACCGGTGGCGCCCGGCTCCTTGGTGCGGTCCAGAACGGCGATCGACTTGGCGCTGGCGGGCAGCGCGGCCACGAAACTTTCTATCGAGAACGGCCGGTACAGGCGGACCTTGAGGACCCCGACCTTCTCGCCGGCCGCCACCATGGCATCCACGGTCTCGTGGGCCACGTCGGCGCCCGAACCCATCATGACGATGACGCGCTCGGCATCCGGCGCGCCCACGTAGTCGAACAAATGATACTGCCGTCCCACCAGTTTGGCGAACTTGTCCATGGCGTTCTGCACGATGGCGGGGGCTGCCAGGTAGAACGAGTTCACCGCTTCGCGCCCCTGGAAGTAGACGTCGGGATTCTGCGCGGAGCCGCGCAGGATGGGGTGATCGGGGGACATCGCCCGCGCGCGGTGCGCATACACCAGCTCTTCGTCGATCATGGCGCGCAGGTCTTCCACCGTGAGCTGTTCCACCTTGGCGACTTCGTGGGACGTGCGGAAGCCGTCGAAAAAGTGCAGAAACGGGATGCGCGATTCCATGCTGGCGGCCTGCGCGATGAGCGCCAGGTCCATCACTTCCTGCACCGAGTTCGAGGACAACATGCCGAACCCGGTGGAGCGGGCGGCCATGACGTCGCTGTGGTCGCCGAAAATAGAAAGCGCCTGCGTGGCCAGCGACCGCGCGGCGATGTGAAACACCGTGGCAGTCAGCTCACCGGCGATCTTGAACATGTTCGGGATCATCAACAGCAATCCCTGCGACGCTGTGAACGTGGTGGAAAGAGCACCGGCCTGCAACGCGCCGTGGATCGCGCCCGCCGCCCCTCCTTCGCTCTGCATCTCGATCACCGTAGGCACGGTGCCCCAGATGTTGGTCTTCCCTTCGGCGGACCACTGGTCCGCCCACTCCCCCATGTTGGACGATGGCGTAATGGGATAAATGGCTATGACTTCGTTAATCTGATGCGCTACGTATGCGGCTGCCTCGTTGCCGTCGATGGTCACCTTCGGACGAGTGGCGGTGGATGAGCTTGTCAACTCTCCCCTCCTTACCAGTATGGGATTCACTTCCTTAAAGTCTATTATAAGGCCCTGATGTCGCTAAAATCCAGGTGGGGCATGCTTTAGCTTGCCCTCCCCCGTAAGTCATTGGACCCGCTGGGCCGCGCATCGCCACGCACAAAAAAAGGGGCCGGTTTCCCGGCCCCTTGACACTTGCGAGTCCTTACGGACTAGAATGTGAAACGCAACGAGATCCGCATGTTGCGGGCGCCCTGGAAGGTCTGAGCCAACCCATAGCGGGAGGCCAGGGCCTGCGGAGCTTGTGCAGCGGCGCCGCCAAAGGCTCCGGTGCCGTTGAGCGCATCGGTGTAGTTGTAGGCGGTCATCACCTTGTTCCAGTCGACCTGCGGGTCGCCGGAGAATCGCGAGGCCCGTGTGGGACTGATCAGCCCGCCGCTGGCGGCGACGGGACCTTCGATGAAGGCCACCTTGGCGCGCTGGTTGAGCAGGTTCTGCGCCTGGATTTCGAAGCTGAGCTTCATCTGCTCGTGCATCTTGCTCGGCGCCATCTCGTGGCGAATCGAGAAGTCGGTCTGGATGAGTGGGTCGGTGCTCGCGTTACTCACGACACCGCTGTTGACAAAGCTGCCCGTGGCGGCATCGCGAGTGAATGTGGTCCAATTCCCGCGGCCTTCGGCCCACTGGCAGGCCGACGTGGTGCCGACCACCGGCAGGCAGGTTCCCATGGCGGTACCTTGATAGGCCACCTCGGTAATGCCGAAATGGGTTTCCATATGGTTCCATCTCAGGCGATAGTAGCCAAAGATCTTGGCGGTGTTCGGACGGTCGGTGGAGAGCGGCCCGTCGTCGATCTTGCCGTTGGGAAGGTACGTCATGGTCGGGATGTCGAACGCGCGGCCATTGTTGGGAGCATGGCGGCCGCCGTTTCCATCGGTGGGATCGGTGTTGGTCAAGCCGGCGTAATTGCCAGTCAGTTTGCTGTAAGAATAGCTGACCATCCCGAACCAGTTGGCCGCAGCCTTCCTGGTGAGGCGGAATTCCGCGCCGTTGTAGTGACGAATGGCGCCGATCACCGGAGGGCACTCGGCGCAGAACGGTACGGTGTTGTAGTAGTTGTTGCCGCTCGCGTCGGGCGTGACGGTTGGGCGATGCAGCACGTCGGCTAGATGGGATCCCGGATTGCCGATGTAGAATCCCAGGTTGTCGGTGATCGCCATGTCCTCAATGGCCATATCCAGGATCTTGCGGGTGAACCGTGTCTCCAGGCCCCAATGGGCGTTGATGGCCCAATCGACGCCGCCCGAATACTCATGCTGTTTCATGGGCTTCATGCTGGTGTCGATAGCCGGGTCGCGCGGATCGGAGTGGGTGGCCCGAAAGTCGACGTTCTCGATGAAACGGCCCACGGTGACTCCAGGCGCCGGACCGCTGGCGGGGCAGCCGCCGCCGATGTGCGCGGTGGGAGTAATGTTTGTGAAATTCGTATCGTCCAGGGCGTAGACGCAATCGTGCCAGTAGTCGCTGCCGAAGGAGCCGCGTGCCAGCCCCATCTTCATGATGTCGTAGAACGCGCCGTAGCCGCCGTAGATCTTGACCTTGCCGTTGTGGAACAGGTCATAAGCGCCGCCGAGGCGAGGAGCAATCTTCTGGCCCCAACCGAAATCGATGGTCGGGAACCTGGTCGGATCGTAGGGAGGCATGTGCTCCTGGTCGAGACGGAGACCCAAATTGAGGGTCAGGCCATGCCCGACATTCCACGCGTCCTGGATATAGACGGCATGAGCGGACTGCTGGGTCCCGCCGGTGTTGGTGATCGTCTGACTGCCGACCTCAAAGTACCCATATCGGCCCTGACAGGACGATTGCCCGAAGTTGGACAAGTTCGACGCCATGATGGCGTTGCAGGCGGTAGTGCTGGTCACAGGCGAGTAGGCCTGGCCCCAGAAGAGATCCACGTAGCCGCCGTTGAAGAGGCTCAGGACATCTTCCGACTGCCGCTGCCAGAAATACCCAACCTTAAACGTGTGCGTGCCGCCTATGAAATGCGTGAAGTAGGAAGCGTCCACGGTAAGGCCATGGCGTTTGAAAGCGTCGTAGGCGGTGTTTAAGTTGTTCGGGATATTGGCGTAGCCGGCGGTGTTAAACGATGAGCTCGGGAACGCCGCGCCTGCCAAGTCCTTGCCGGCTGCGTTGACGGTGGTCTGGTAAACGTAGCGGGTGCCGCTGGGGGTTCCGCGCTGTTCGTTGTTGGAGAAGAAGTAGCCGTAGCGGGCCGTGATCACGAGCTTGGCGGTAGGCGTCCAGTCGCCGCCGAAACTATAGGTCGCCAGTGGATTGACCGTGCCCGCATCCGAGCGGAAGGTATTCGGGTCGGAGGAGGCGCCCGTATTCAATTGCGTCCCGTTGGCGCTATCCGGCGCGCCGAGTTGCCCCTGCGTCCGCGAGTAGGCGTAGTTCCATGCCGCAAATACCCGCAACGAGCTGATGGGGCCGTAGTCCAGCCGGTTATACATGTTGTGCTGGATGTACGAACTCTGCAGGTCCCTGGCGCCCGGGTTGGATCCCGTAAACGTGGTGGTACGGTGAATCGTGTCCATCAAGGGGATGTAGCTGCTGAACATCCACAGCTTGTTCGACCACAGCGGGCCACCCACCTGGTAACCCGGTTCCATGATGCGCCGCTGATCTTTCACGGGAATGTAGTACTCGGGGGTGCCATCGAGACGCTTGGCTGAATTCAGCCCGGCCATTGTGGGGTTCAACCGCAGCCCGCATACCAAGCTGTAACCGGCGAAGGTGCCTACGCCGCCCGAGGTGTAACCGCTGGCGCAGGGATCGTTGGCGTTGAGAGCGTTGGTGCGAATGTAACCCAACAGGGCCCCGTGCCACTCGTTGGAGCCATGCTTGGGAATCGCGTTGATCACGCCGCCCAGTGCGCCGCCGTACTCGGCCTCGAAGCCGCTCGACTTGATCTGAACTTCCTCAATGAAGTCCATCTGGAAATTCTTGCCCACGCCGCCGTTCTGCGTGTCCGTGGTATTCACACCATCGATCAGGTAGACGTTTTCCGAGTCGGAGGCTCCATCGATCTGGAAGCCGTTGTCGCGGGCGCCTCGGTTGCTCTGTAAGGGCTCTTGCCGCGCGCCGGCGGCAAAGGGGATCATCGACTGGAAGGATCGCCCTTTGGGGAGGTTGTTCAAAACCTCCTGCTCCACCGTCACGTTCACCCTGCTCGTGGTCGTATCCACGATGGTAGCCGTGCTAGCGACTTCTATGGTCTCCGTCAGCGCGCCGACCTCGAGCGAAATCTCGAGATTGGGCAGTCGGCCAACCGCCAGGTCGATGCCGCTCTGTTTGAAAGTGCGGAATCCGGCCGCGGTCACCGTCAGCGTATACTGCCCCGGGGGTAGGGCGCTGAAACGAAAGCTGCCCCCAACATCGGTCTGCGCTTTCCTGATTCCGATCAGCGCCGAACCGGAGATCTCGACGCTCGCGTTAGCCATTACACTGCCGGATGGATCTTTGACAGTCCCCTGAAGTCCCGCCGTCGTTTCCTGTGCGAACGCACACGGCACGATCAAGAGCGCGATCAGCGCGACCGGCAACAGTAGCCACTTTCCTCTGTGAAAACTATTCATTATGCCTCCTAAACCATTACGTGACCGGGCAGCACAAACTTTGCGGATGTGTACCCCAAATCACCTAATTCAGATCATTATGCACGGTTTTGTCCCTTGAGGCAAGCAGCTTCTTGGACTTTCAGAGCTAAAAATGTCAATTTGCCCCCGACCACCGGGGTGCAACACTACATTTGTCGGAACACCCGGGCCACCGGCAGACCCACCACGTTGAAGTAGCAGCCGTCGATTCTCTCGATGAACTTCGACGCCAGGCCCTGAATGGCGTAGGCGCCGGCTTTGTCCATGGGCTCGCCGCTCGCCACGTATTCCTCGATTTCGCGCGCGCTCATGGCCGCGAACCACACCTTGGTCACGGCACGGTCACGAACCACTTCCGCGCCGCGTTTCAGGCAAATCCCGGTGATGACTTCGTGCTGCCGCCCGGAGAGCCGTGCCAGCATGCGCCGCGCGTCGGCGGCATCGGCGGGCTTGCCCAGCATTTCGCCGTCGACGACCACCGTGGTGTCGGCGCCCAGCACGGTCTCGTCCGGACCCGCGGGCACGGCCAGCGCCTTCAGCTCCGCCAGCCGCACGACGTAATCTTCGGGCTTCTCGCCCTGGAGGGGCGTTTCATCGACCGCGGCCACCCGGAGTGTGAACGGGATCCCCGCCTGGCGAAGAATCTCGCTGCGCCGCGGAGATTGGGAGGCAAGCACGAGCATTCTTCCATGGTAGGGCAGACGATCGTTTTTTGTCGTCTGCCAACTCTTAAGATCGCCGAGCACTCGACCACGCCCACTGCTGCTTTGCTTCAACCAGTCCCGCCTTAACCGGATTCCTTTCGACGTAGTCGATCAGTTCCTGAAGTTCTTCGGGCGACCGCACCCAATGATCGAAAGATTCCTCTTGCCAGAAAGGCATTCCGGTGCGTCCCAGAATACGGTTGGCCATGCGCCCGGTTCTTCCCTTGAGCCACCGCATGCTCCCGGGCATTGCAACCCGAGGTTCCAAGACCACGTGAACGTGGTTGGGCATAATAACCCATGCGTGTAACTTGTAGAACTGACGGGCTGTTTCGCCATACTGGAGAGCGCCTGCCAACATGCTCGCCACGCGGGGATCCTGTAACCAGACCGGGCCGAAGCCAGACCGGTCGAGTCGCTCGTCGTGTTGGAGGAAGGAGGTGGCCACGGTCGCAGACCACGAACTGCGATGGTCTGCCCTACCGGAATGGATCCGGCGAGGCGCCACGTCACAAAAACAATGGCATCGTCGGGAAACCAGTGAGGGAGCCTCCTGCGGTAAAGAAGCATGCTTAGTAGTGGGCTGGCGATCTGGGACCTCTCGATTTGATAAAATGGTCCAGCCGAATCACATGGAACGCGCCAGCAAACTCATCCGGGGTTTGAGACTGTCCGGCGATGTGCTCAGCGCCGGGGAACTGGCATGCGCCGCCTGGCCCCAGGCCGTCGGCAAGAGGATCGCCGCGCATACGCGCGCCTCCCGCATGGTGCGCACCCGCCTCATCGTCGAGGTGGAAGACNNGAAGACCTCGAGTTCCGCATCGTGCCCCGGCGGCGCGAACCGCAGCGCGCCGCGCAGGCGGTTCCCGCCCTTTTCCCCGACGAGGCCGACGGCATCGCCGACCCGGTCCTGCGCGGCATCTACAAAGCATCCCGAAAAAAGGCGCAGGCGTGAAGATCACGGAACAAGAAGTCCGGTACGTGGCCGGTCTGGCCAACCTCAAGCTCACCGACGCCGAAGTGGCCCGGTTCCAGGCGGACCTGGACGGCATCCTCGAGCACATCGGCAAGCTCAACGAGATCGACACCAGCAACGCCGAGCCGATGGCGCAGGTGTTGTACGACGCCGAAGAGACGGCCACATTGCGGGCCGACGTACCGGCGCCGGCGCTGGGTAACCAGGCGGCCTTGGCCAACGCTCCTCAACCCGGCGCCGGCTATTTCAAGGTGCCCAAAGTCATAGAAAGGTAAGTGTGGGGCAGACGATCGTTTTTTGTCGTCTGCCAACCTTCGACCCATGGATATCCCCTCTCTGACGATCGGCAGCGTGAGAGACGCCCTGCTCTCGCGCCGCTTCAGTGCCGCCGAACTGGCCGCCGAAGCCCTGCGCTTCGCCCAAACCGAGAACCCCAGGACCAATGCCTATCTTCACTTTTCGCCCGAGCGCGCACTCGCCGCGGCGAAACGTGTGGATGAGCAGATCGCGCGCGGCGAAGATCCCGGGCCACTGGCCGGCGTGCCCGTGGCGGTCAAGGACGTCATCCTCACCCAGGGCGTCCGCACCACCTGCGGCTCGAAGCTCCTGGCCAACTACGTTCCGCCGTACGACGCCACGGCAGTGGAGCGGCTGGAGCGGGCGGGTGGCATCATCATCGGGAAAACCAACTGCGACGAGTTCGCCATGGGATCCTCCACCGAAAACTCGGCCTTCGGCCCGGTGCGCAATCCGGTGGCGCCGGACCGCGTGCCCGGCGGCTCGAGCGGCGGCTCGGCGGCCGTGGTCGCCCAGGGCACCGCCGTGGTGGCGCTCGGCTCCGATACCGGCGGCTCCATCCGCCAGCCCGCCTCGTTCTGCGGGGTGGTGGGCGTGACCCCCACTTACGGCCGCGTCTCGCGCTACGGCCTCACGGCGTTCGCCAGTTCGCTCGACCACATCGGCCCGTTCGCCCGCTCGGTGAAGGATTCCGCGACACTGCTCGGCGTAATCGCCGGCCGCGACCCCCGCGATTCCACCTCCGCCGACGCTCCCGTCCCGGATTACACGGCCCTGCTCGACGGAAACGTAAAAGGCTTGAAGCTTGGACTGCCCCGCGAGTATCTAAAAGACTTGATGAGCGAAACCGGCGACCTGATCTCGCGCGGCGTGGACGTTCTCCAAAGCCTGGGCTGCCAGGTCCGCGAAATCAGTCTGCCCTCGACCGATTACGCCATCGCGTGCTATTACATCATCTGCACGGCCGAGGCCAGCTCCAACCTGGCCCGCTACGATGGGGTTCGGTACACCTTCCGCTCGGAGATGTCGGACACGCTTTCGGATATGTATCGCAACACCCGCGGCGAGGGCTTTGGCGCCGAGTGCAAACGCCGCATCATGCTGGGAACCTACGTGCTCAGCGCGGGCTATTACGACGCTTACTATCTGAAGGCGCAGAAAGTGCGTGCGCTCATCGCGCGCGATTTTGCGAATGCGTTTCAGGAGGTGGATGCCATCGTGGCGCCCGTTTCGCCCTTCCCGGCATTCAAGCTGGGCGAAAAACTGAACGACCCGCTGGCCATGTACCTCTCTGACATTTACACCATCACCGGCGATTTGGCGGGTATTCCGTGCATGAGCGTCCCGTGCGGAAATACCGCCGAGGGGTTGCCGGTAGGGATGCAAATCTTGACCAGGCATTTCGACGAGACCACCATGTTCCGGCTCGCCGATGCCTTTGAAAAGGCCGGGCTGCCGGCTTAATTGCACTCGGGCGAGGCATGCCTCGCCCCTACGAGGGGATAAAGGAGATCGCTATGTCTTTCACACTTCCGCCACTGCCCTATGCGCCCGATGCGCTGGAGCCTCACATCGACAAAATGACGATGGAGATCCACCACGGCAAGCACCACAACGCGTATGTCGCCAACCTGAACAAGGCGCTCGAATCGGCCCCCGCCCTGGCGGGCAAGACCGTCGAGGAACTGCTGGCCGGCAACTGCGCCGTCGTTCCCGAGAACATCCGCACCGCGGTGCGCAACAACGGCGGTGGCCACATCAACCACTCCATGTTCTGGAAAATCATGGGGCCGGGGGTGCCCTCTGGGCCTGGAGGGTCGCCGCTGGGCAACGTGGCCCAGGCGATCGTCGGTACTTTCGGCAGCTTCGAGAGCTTCAAGGAGAAGTTCAACCAGGCGGCGACCACGCGCTTCGGCTCCGGCTGGGCGTGGCTGCTGAAGTCCGGCGGCAAACTCGAGATTTCTTCCACCGCCAACCAGGACAGCCCGTAATGGAGGGCAAGTGCGCCGTGATGGGCCTGGACGTGTGGGAGCACGCCTACTACCTGAAGTACCAGAACCGCCGTCCGGACTACATTTCCGCCTGGTGGAACGTAGTCAACTGGAAAGCCATCGAAGACCGGTTCAACGCGGGCAGGTAACCGCTCGAATCCGCCCGCCGGCAGCACGGTTCGCCCATCTGCCGGATTGGACTTTCGGCTACTTACCGTCCGGGGCGCGCCACCGTCCACAAGGCCCTCGACGAGGGCCTCAACTACTTCTTCTTTTTCGGCATCGACAGCCACATGACCCGCGTGCTCCGCGAAGTCGCCCCCGCGCGCCGCGGAGAATACGTGCTGGCGACGGGCGCCTACAACTACATCTTCGCCCACCAGAACTTGCGCCGCACGCTCGAAAAGCGCCTGCGGCAGGCGCGCACGGACTACATCGACGTCTTCCATTTCCTCGGCGTGACGAATGGCAGGCAGTTCACCCCGCGCGTCCGCGACGAGTTGCAGGCCGTGCGCGAGAGCGGCCTGGTACGCGCCGTAAGCATGTCGACCCACGACCGCAAACTCGCCGTGGAACTGGCCCGCGAAGGCGTGCTCGACGCCATGATGATCCGCTACAACGCCGCCCACCGCGGCGCCGAGACCGAAATCTTCCCGCACCTGCCGGACTCCAACCCGGCCGTGGTGAGCTCCACCGCCACCCGCTGGCGTTACCTGGTCCGCCGCCCGCGCGGATACTGGAGGGAGCATGGAGCACGAGGCGCCAATGGACCCGCCGCTGGGAACGGCGGAATCCCCTTACGACAGCAGCGGTGTGGACGTGACGCTCATTCGCTGGATGCTGGCGATGACTCCGGCTGACCGCCTTCAGGTTCTGCAATCGTTCGTCGATGCCACATGGAAGGCGCGAGGCGCGAATGACGAAGAATCGCGCCGGAAGCACCGGGCACCATAAAAAAAGCCCGATCTCGCGATCGGGCTTCTATGATAATCCGGGCAACTTCCTACTCTCCCACACACTTGCGCGCGCAGTACCATCGGGGCTGAGAGGCTTAACTTCCGTGTTCGGGATGGGAACGGGTGGGTCCCTCTCGCTATGGTCACCCAGAAACTGGCGACTTGAGCCGTGCTGGCTCTTTGACTGAATATTGACGGGCGCGTTCGGAAAGTAGCGCCACACCCTTGTGTGCGCAGTAAATTTTATGGTCAAGCCGAACGGGCGATTAGTAACGGTAAGCTCAACCGGTTACCCGGCTTCCACATCCGTCCTATCAAACAGGTAGTCTTCCTGTGCCCTTGTTAGCTTACGCTTGGGAGATCTCATCTTGGGGAAGGTTTCACGCTTATATGCATTCAGCGTTTATCCTGACCGAACTTCGCTACCCAGCTATGCCCCTGGCGGGACAACTGGATCACAAGAGGTTCGTCCACTCCGGTCCTCTCGTACTAAGAGCAGGCCCCCTCAAATCTCCTACGCCCACCACAGATAGGGACCGAACTGTCTCGCGACGTTCTGAACCCAGCTCACGTACCGCTTTAATAGGCGAACAGCCTAACCCTTGGGAGCTTCTGCACCCCCAGGATGCGATGAGCCGACA
>PLMF01000363.1 GCA_003142355.1 Bryobacterales bacterium | reverse complement strand
TCGCGGACCTGGATCAGCACGGCGGCGGCATAGACCGAGACGACGACCAGCAAGGCCAGGCCGTGCCAGAGGGCAAGCCGCGCGCGGACGCTGCGCGGCCAGCTCACGGCTCGTCCTCACGGACGACGAACCCGACGCCGCGCACGGTCTGAATCAGCCCGGTGCCGGATTCGCGGTCCACCTTCCGGCGCAGCCGCATGATATGGACATCGATGACGTTGTCGAGCGGCGTCCCGCGCAGCGGTTCACGCCAGACCTCGCGGGCAATCTGATCCCGGGAGACGACCTGGTCCTGGTGCCGCACGAGGAACTCGAGCAGCGCGAATTCGCGGGCGGTCAATGGCAGCAGGCGCCCGGCGCGCGTGGCGCGTCGCGCGACCGGATCGACCTCGAGATCCGCGATCNNCGAGCAGTTCCGCGAACGCGAACGGCTTGGTGAGGTAATCGTCGGCGCCGGCGTCGAGGCCGGACACGCGGTCGGTCACCGTGTCACGCGCGGTGAGGACGAGCACGGGAGTCGTGTCGCCGGCGCGCCGGAGTTCGGCGAGGACATCGAGGCCGTCGCGTCCGGGCAGCATCAGGTCGAGCAGGATGAGATCGCAGGGGTCCGTGCGCGCGCGAGCCAGTCCGTCGTCGCCGGTCGAGGCGAGCGCCACGTCATAGCCCTCTGCTTTCAGGCCGTCGCGCAGGGCGTGCGCGACCTTCGACTCGTCCTCGATCACCAGGATGCGCATCACGGCAGAGATCTTGTAGCCCAGGCCGAGTGGTTTCGCCTACTGAAGTTTTCCTGAAGCCACGCACGGGGCCGCCGCCGTCACCTGAACCGTACAGCCGGAGCGTGCGGCTGACTGGCCTTTCGCGCGCGATTCAGTGTAATCTTTGAGAGACCTGCAGACGTCCCGATAGCTGCCGGAGACCCGGCGCCCTCATGGATGACTTATTCGCTGCAGGACCCCAAATAGCGGAACAACGCTTTTGGTTGGATTCTGTTACAGTGCGGAGCTTCGTGACGGAACGGAGCTTGCTCGGGTCAGGTGTATGCCAGAAGCCAATCGTCGTGTGCGAGGGGTCGTGGTCATCCACGCCGAACGGTGCAAGGGGTGCGCGCTGTGCGTCGAGTTCTGCCCGACCGACGTCCTGGCGCTGTCCAGTGCCTTCACGTCGAAGGGATACCACCCACCAGAAATCGTCCGGCCCGAGGCCTGTTCGGGCTGCGACCTGTGCGGCATGTACTGCCCGGATTTCGCCATTTTTGGAGCCCGTTATGCACGCTGATCCCAAGGGAGTTCTCACGGGTGTTCATTTTCTCGACGGTGATCATGCCTGTTGTGAGGGAACCCTCGCTGCCGGTGCGCGATTTGCCGCAGGATACCCCATTACACCCTCCACCGAGGTGGTCGAGCGATTCGCGTCCAGAATCCCCACGGTGGGTGGGATCTTCATCCAGATGGAGGACGAATTGGCCGCTTCCATCGCCATCCAGGGCGCGGTTTGGGCCGGCGCGAAGGCGTTCACTGTCACTTCCGGACCCGGTTTCTCGCTCATGATGGAACACATAGGCCTGGCGGCCATGACCGAAACCCCCTGCGTGTTTGTCGACGTGCAGCGAGGCGGCCCCTCGACGGGCCTTCCCACGCTGCCCGGCCAGGCGGACATGATGCAGGCCAGGTGGGGCTCCCACGGCGATTACGGGATCATCGCGCTGTGCCCCAACTCTCCGCAGGAATGCTTCGACCTCACCATCCAGGCGTTCAACCTCTCCGAAGAGTTTCGCGTCCCGGTGATGATGATGATGGATGAGTGCGTCGGCCACATGACGGAAAAGGTAGTCATTCCCGAGGCCGACCAGATCGAGATTACGCCGCGCCGCTACACCAAGCTTCCGCCGGAGGAGTACCGGCCGTTCGAGCCGCGCGAGGACCTGGTCCCCGACATGGCCCGCACGGGCGAAGGCTACCGGTTCCACGTCACCGGCCTGACCCACGACGAACGCGGTTACCCCAACATGAGCGTGGAAACCCAGGACCGCCTGGTGAGACGCCTGCAAGCCAAGTTGAAACCACTCAGTAATGGCCGCTCCCTGTGCGAAACCGAGAATCTGGAAGATGCCGACGTGGTGGTGGTTTCTTATGGCATCACCTCACGCGTGGCGCAGCGCGCCATCCAACTCGCGCGCGCGCGCGACATTCGCGCCGGCAAGTTTCGCCTGATCACGGCGTGGCCGTTTTCCGCCGAACGCATCCGCGAGTTGGCCGGCCGCGTGAAGGCCTTCGTGGTGCCCGAGTTGAATCTCGGCCAGATGGTGCTCGAAGTGGAGCGCGCGGCGGCGGGCCAGGCCAGGGTGATCCCGGTCAGCCACGCGGGAGGCACCGTGCACAATCCCGACACCATCCTCAATGCCATTGTGGAGGCGGCCCGATGACCGAAACGACGACTCTGGAAATCCCGGAAGGCGCCCAAAACCCCGTCGAGCCGTTCCTGCGGATGGACCGCATGCCGCACATCTGGTGCCCCGGATGCGGCATTGGCACCACGGTCAACTGCTTCACCCGCGCGCTGCTCGATTCCAAAGTGAACCTCGATAAAGTGGCGATCGTCTCCGGCATCGGCTGTACTGGCCGCGTGGCTGGGTACGCGCGCCTGGATTCCTTCCACACCACGCACGGGCGCGCCATCCCCTTCGCCACCGGAATGAAACTGGCCAATCCCGGCCTTCAGGTGGTGGTCTACTCCGGCGACGGCGACCTGTTTGCGATTGGCGGCAACCACTTCATCCACGCCGCGCGCCGCAACATGGACCTGAAGGTGATCTGCGTGAACAACATGACGTACGCCATGACCGGGGGACAGTCGTCCTCCACCACCCCCGCGCATGTCATTAGCGCCACCGCACCCTATGGCGCGTTCGAGCCGACCTTCAACCTGGTGGCGCTGGCCGAAGCCGCCGGCGCTTCCTACGTGGCGCGCTGGACCACCTATCACGTCAAGCAGCTCAGCCGTTCCATGGAAGAGGTGCTCCACAAGAAGGGGTTCTGCTTCATCGAAGTGCTGTCGCCCTGCCCCACGCTCTACCAGCGCCGCAACAAGATGGGAGACGGCCTGGACGCCATGAAATACTACAAGCAAGCCAGCAAGATTCGCAACGGCGCGCCTACCGGCGAGTGTACCCTCTCGAAGAGCGGCGAGATCGTGGTCGGGAAGTTCGTGGATCGAGATCGCCCCGATTATCTCGAGTTGCTCCGCGCGCAAATGACCGAGTCGCTGGGCGAGCGCTACGTGGAAGCGGAGGCGTCATGCAGTTGCTAAGCGAGATTCGGGTTGCGGGATTCGGCGGCCAGGGCGTGATTCTCGCGGCCGCCGTCATCGGCAAGGCCGCGGCCATTTATCAGGGCGGCTACGCCACCATGACCCAGGCCTTCGGCCCCGAAGCGCGGGGCGGCTCTTCGAGCGCGCAGGTGATTCTCTCGACCGAGCCCATTCTCTACCCGTACGTCGCCCACCCCGACGTCCTGGTAGTGATGTCGCAGGAAGCCTATACGCGTTTCGCGCCGCAGTTGAAGCCGGGCGGCATTCTCATCGCCGAGCAGGAGCTGGTTCATATCGACAAGATGCCCAGCGGCATAAGGGTCTATGGGGTTCCCGCCACGCGCCTGGCTGAAGAGCTGGGGCGCAAGGTGGTGCTGAACATCGTGATGGTGGGCTTCTTCGGCGCGGTGACCAACCTGCTGGACCCGGATGCGCTGCGCAAGGCCGTAGCCGATTCCGTGCCGCCGGCGATGCAGAAACTGAACCTTCAGGCGTTTGATAAAGGCTTCGAATACGGGGCAACGCTGGTGCACACGCTGGCGGAGCAGGCCGAAGAGGGACACCCGGTTTCCATGGAAGCAGACGGGTAAGTTATACTACTCCCATACACTTGCACTGGCGAGGGATCCCTTGATGAGCGCGGCCGAATTGGCGCACAACTGTCTGTATTACATGATGCTTATGCGGGAGGTGGAGGACCGCATCGAGCGCAAGCTCTACCGCCAGGGCAAGATCGTGGGCGGCGTCTATGTGGGACGCGGGCAGGAGGCTATCCCGGTGGGCACCGCGCTCGTGGCTGAGCCGGGCGACGTTCTGTTCCCTTCGCACCGCGACATGGCCGTGTTTCTGATCCGCGGCATCACTCCCGGCCGCATCCTGGCACAGTACATGGGGCGCGCCGGCGGCGTCACCGGCGGCCGCGACGCCAACATGCACATGGGCGATTTGAACCACAATATCGTTTCCATCATCAGCGCCCTGGCGGCCACGGTTCCGGTGGCGGCGGGCGCCGCTCTGGCGCTCCGCTATCAGGGCTCGAACGGCGTGGTCTTTTCCTATTTCGGCGAAGGCTCGACCAGCCGCGGCGACTGGCACGAGGGTGTGAACTTCGCCACCGTGCAGAAGCTGCCGGTGGTGTTCATCTGCAACAACAATCAGTACGCCTACTCGACGCCCATCTCCTTGCAAATGGCTTGCGCCAACGTGGCCGACCGCGGCCCGGGCTACAACATGCCGGCCGAAATCGTGGACGGCAACGACGTGCTGGCGGTATATGAGGCCACGCGGCGCGCCGTCGAACATGCGCGTGCGGGCCACGGACCTTACCTGCTCGAGTGCAAGACGTTGCGCATGACGGGCCACTCCGCGCACGACGCCGCCCACTACGTCCCCAAAGACCTCCTGGACGAGTGGGGCAAGCTCGACCCCATCAGCCGTTTCGAAGCCCGCGTGCTGGCGGAAGGCTGGGGCGCCCAGGCCGAGATCGACGAGTTGCGCGCCACCGTTCATCGCGAGGTCGACGAAGGCGTGGCGTGGGCCGACGAGAGTCCCTATCCCGACCCCGCAACCCTGCTCGACGGCGTGTACGAGAGCGACTGACCATGTCCACTACCTACCTGGAAGCCATCCGCGAAGGGCTGTGGGAAGAGATGGAGCGCGACGCCAACGTGTTCCTGATCGGGGAGGACATCGGCGCGTACGGCGGCGCTTTCAAAGTGACCGCGGGCTTCTTCGAACGCTTCGGCGCCCGTCGCGTGGTGGATACACCCATCTCCGAGGCGGCCATCGTGGGCGCAGCCATCGGCGCCGCGCTCATGGGGCTTCGCCCGGTGGCCGAAATGCAGTTCGCCGACTTCATTTCCTGTGGTTTCGACCAGATCGTGAATTTCGCCGCCAAGTGCCGCTACCGATGGAACGCGAGCGTTCCCATGGTGGTGCGCGCGCCTTCGGGCGGCGGGGTCCACGGCGGCCCTTTTCACTCCCAGAACCCCGAGATGTGGTTCGTGCGGACTCCCGGCTTAAAGGTCGTTGCCCCGGCCACCGCGTATGATGCCAAGGGCCTTATCAAATCCGCCATCCGCGATAACGACCCGGTGCTTTTCTTCGAGCACAAGGCTCTCTACCGCCGCATCAAAGAGGACCTGCCCACCGAGGAATACACCGTGCCCATCGGCCAAGCCAAAGTGGTGCGCGAAGGCACGGACCTGACCATCGTCACCTACGGCGCCATGGTCTGGGTGGCGCTCGAGGCAGCCGCCACGCTGGCCGAAGAAGGCGCATCGGTCGAGGTGGTGGACCTGCGCACGCTACTGCCGCTCGACCGCGAAACGGTTTGCGAAAGCGTGCGGAAGACCTCGAAGGTGCTGCTGCTGCACGAGGACACGCGCACCGGCGGCATGGCGGGCGAGTTGGCCGCCAGTATCGGCGAGAGCGTGTTCGAACACCTCGACGCGCCTATCGTACGGGTGACCGCGCCCGATACCCCGGTCCCTTATAGCCCGCCGTTGGAGGATGCCTTCCTGCCCAATGCCGAAAAAGTTACCGAGAAGGCTCGCTGGCTGTTGCGCTATTGAGCTGCTGTTCGCGGCCGGCCTGCTGGCGGCCAATTCCGATTACCAGGCCGGCACCGCCGCCGCCGGAAGAGTGAAAGTGGTGGCGCTTGAAGACCGCCGCGGCAACCGCGCCGTGTTTGCGACCGCGGAGTTCCGCATATCGCAATCGCTCTCCGATTTCATCGTCGCCCAAGTGGTGAAAGCATACGGCGTGGACCGCGCCGGCCTGTTGCTCGTCTCGGCAGGGCAAGGCGAGCCCGCCCCCGACGATGCCGTCGCGGCGATTGGCGCGGCCCTGGGCGACCTCGAGCCGGCGGTGGTGCGGTCGAGCGGCGGAGCGGTCTCCGTCACCGCTCCGGACGGCCATTGCCGCGCAACGCTGGCGGCCGATGGCGCGGTGGCGTTCGAGCGGTGCGGCCCAGGAGAACCCGTGCGCGCGCCCATCCGCGCCGCGTTCCAGATGGTCGATCCGGCGCATGGGCTCCAGCAGCGCGCCGAGCCCGTCCGCGCAAGCTCCGTGCAGGCCATCGCGCTGGGCCAGCGGTTCGTCGTGCTGGCGGTGGAGGGCGAGCGGGACGACCCCCGCGTATCGGCCGCAGTCCGTTGGGTGCTGGCGTGCGTGGGCCGCAAATAGGGAGCAGCGCAGGATTAACCTCACATTGGCTGCGTGGGCCATGTGGCGCAGGCACTCGTGCCTGTCGCGTCCCGACTCATCGGGACGCCTGCGGGCGTGCTCAAAAAGCGCGTCCCGATGAGTCGGGACGCGGCAGACTAAGAGTCTGCGCCACGGCGGTGGCCGAGAGTCTATTTTTGCGTGGCCCCTTACAGATCGGCGCAATCGCACAGGCGTTGTGGCATAATCTTACTAGAGTCTTACCGATGGAAACCACACGGCTTTCGACCAAGGGCCAGATCATCCTGCCTAAGGGCATCCGGGATTCCCGGGCGTGGGGGCCGGGCACGGAATTCGAGGTCGAAGAAACCGGTGATGGAATTCTGCTCCGCCCCGCGGCCCGTTTCCCCGACACAAATCTCGAAGAGGTGGCCGGCAGTCTGCGGTCCAGCCGCAAATCGAAAACGCCCGCGCAGATGCGTGAGGCCATCGTCCGGGAAGTGAGGCGACGCCATGATCGCGGTCGATACTAACGTATTAGTCCGGCTGCTGACTGGCGACGAACCTGAACAGGATGCCGCGGCGCGACGGCTGTTCGCGTCCGAGCCAATCTGGATTGCGAAAACGGTATTGCTCGAAACCGGCTGGGTGCTCCGCAGCCTCTACGGATTTGAGGAGAGTGCCGTTCGCAACGCCTTCACGAAATTGCTCGGCCTCAAGAACGTACGCGCGGAAGATGAATCGTCGGTGGCCGCCGCGCTGGCGCTCACGGCGCACGGAATTGAACTCGCCGACGCACTGCACTTGAGTAGCAGACCGCCCGCCGCCGCATTCGTCTCATTCGACAAATCCTTCGTTCAGCGCGCGCGGCGCGCGGGGATATCCGGCATCTCCGGCGTGGCTGTCAAGGATTGACGCCGGCCTCCTCGGCGGTACCAGTCCTTCCGACCCCAGGGCGCGATTATGCTCAGCGCAAGAGGTCCTGTCTGGGACGCTGTCTAGCTTGCCAACTGCTCGAATTGCGTGATCCGCACGTCTCGATCTTTGAACACGGCGCGGATTCCGAGCCGGCCGCCCATAGCTTGGATGTATTCGGCTAGGGTGCTGACACAGATGTCGGACTAGTCCCTCCACCACGCCCCGGCGCACGCCTGCCGCAAATCGGCTATTATTCCTTCATTGAGACCGCTCCGGTTGGTGCTTCTCTGGGGCCTCGCGCTGGTTCTGCCGCCGGTTCAGGCGCAGACGCCCGGCGAGGTCCGCGGCTCGGTGGTGGACGCGCACGGCGGCGAGGCGCTCGCCAATGTGGTGGTCCAGCTCGTCGGCGGCGCGTATCGGGTCACCTCCGACAATACCGGCCATTTCCGCATCCCATCGGTCGCGCCCGGGGATTACGTGCTCAACGTCTCGACGGTCGGCTACCACCTGGTGAAGCGTCCCTTCCATCTGGACGCCGGTGATGTCAAGGAATTCGAAGTCATCCTCAGCCCCGAAACTTTCCGCCGCACCGAGACCGTGGTGGTGGAGGCCGGACCCTTCGAAACCGCGCGCCAGGACAGCCCCGCCACGCTGGTCCTGGCCGGCAACGACGCCAAGAACCTGGCCAGCGTGCTGGCCGACGATCCGCTGCGCGCCGTGCAGGGCCTGCCGGGCGTCAGCTCGAACAACGATTTCGACGCGCGCTTCTCGCTTCGCGGAGCCGATTACAGCCGCATCGGCCTGTACCTCGACGGCGTCCTGCTGCACGCGCCGTTTCACATGCTCGAGGGGCAGACCTTCAGCGGCTCCGGCACGGCCTTCAACGGCGACATGGTGGAGGAACTCGAGTTGCACGAAGGCGCCTACCCGGTACGCTTCGAGGACCGCAGCGCGGGCGCGCTCGAGGTCCACACGCGCGACGGCGACCGCAACGCCGAAACCTTTCGCGTCACCGCCAGCGCCTCCAACGCGGGGGTCATGGCGGAGGGGCCGCTGGGCAAGAAGAAGCGCGGCTCGTGGCTGGCCGGCGCGCGCAAGAGCTATTTGCAGTACATCCTCGAGCGCACCTTCCCCGACACCTCGCTGGTCTTCGGCATGGAGGACGCGCAAGGCCGCCTGACCTACGACCTCACCGCCAAGAACAACATCACCCTCTACGTCCTCGAGAGCTATTCCGACCTCGACCGCTCCGCCGTCCGTCAAAAGCTGGGGATCAATTCGCTGATGGGCGCGGGCTACCATTACACCCTCGGCAACCTGGGCTGGCGTTACGCTCCCACCGACAAATTGCTGGTTGTAAACCACGCCGCCTGGATGCGGGAGAAGTATAGCGACAGTAATCCGACCGGTCTTCCGCTGGGCGCCGGCTATTACGGCGAGTGGGTCTGGAACGCCACGGTTACCTGGATGTGGAACGCGCGCAGCCCGCTCGACGCAGGCTGGTCCGTGCGGCGGGTGCGCGACGGAGGATACGCCAGCCAATACCAGTCGAATTCACCGGCGCCGCGCCTGCTCGACCACTTCAACGGGACCGCTGTGCACACCGGCGGCTACGTGCAACAGTCGTGGATGGCCTGGTCCGGCCGCCTGCACGCCACCGCCGGCGCGCGCTGGGACCATCACTCCATCGATGGCGTCTCGGTGGTGTCGCCGCAAGCCTCGGTGGCTTTCGTTCTGACGCCGGCCACGCTCCTCCATCTCGGTTGGGGGCAATATGCGCAGTACCCGGAGATTTCCCTGCTGACCTCTCCGCTGGGCGCGCGCAGCCTTCTGCCGATTCGCTCCAACCAGGCCCTCGCCGCCATCGAACACCGGCTCGGCCCGCGCACGCGAATCCGCGCCGAATATTACAATCGCGCCGATCGCGACCTTCCCTTTCAGCCGCTCTATGAGCCCCGCCTGCTGACCACGGGCAAGGTTTTCGTTCCGCCCGCCAACCCTCTCTATTGCAATTCTCTTCGCGGATACTCGCGCGGCTTCGAATTCTTCTTGCAGCGCACCAGCGCCAACCGCTTCAACGGTTGGATTTCCTATGCCTTTGGCCGTACCGGCATGCGCGACAGCCGGGAACCGGCGGGCTCCGGGAACCGGTTTCCTTCCGATTACGATCAGCGCCACACCATGAATATCTACGGCAGTTACCGTCTGCGCCCGACCGTCAACCTGAGCCTCAAGTGGAGTTACGGCAGCGGCTTCCCGATCCCCGGTTATCTGCGCATGAGCGGCGCGAACTACTATCTCACCAGCAGCCGCAACCAACTGCGGCTCGATCCCTACCAGCGCGCGGACTTCCGCATCAACAAGTCCTGGACGAAAGACAAGTGGAAGCTGACGCTGTTCGGCGAGGCGATCAACCTGGCCGACCGCACCAACTACGTGTTTGAGAGCTTTAACGGCTACACTTCGAGCACCCACCAGGCGTACATCACGCTCGACAAGATGTTCCCCATTCTGCCGAGCGCGGGGATTGTGTTCGAGAGGTGAGGTTCCGGCCAGGCACGCTTCAGGCTTCCGGCATCGGGTAGAGCGACAGGTCCTGCATGGGATAGTGTTTCAGATTGTCGGTAATGAGCGCGAGATGGTGGTGGAGCGCCACGGCGGCGATGGTCGCATCGGTGGTCGCCAAAGTCACGCCTTTGCGGGCATAGTCACGCTTGAGCAGGCCGGCCAGGCGCGCGATACCCCACGTGATGGGGTAGTATTCCAGGCTCTCCAGAAGTTCTTGTGTAACGGCCTCCTCTTTGGGCCGCAGGCCGGCGTAAACTTCGGTGACGTTGATGGGGCAACAAGCCAGCAGGTGGCCTTGCTCCAAGAGTCCTTTGAGGAATTGGCCGCGATCGCGCTTGCCGTTGATGGCGTCGATGATGACGCTGGTGTCGAGCAGGAAAGTGGCCATTTCAGCGCATGGTCACTTTTTGAAAGCGGCTCTCATCCTGCCCGCGCAGCCTGTCCACCCACTTGGCCGCTCCCTGTTTGAGCTCGGGGTGGTCCTTGTCTTTCCATGAGCCGGTGGCGGCAGCCAGAGCCTTGAGCTGGCGCAAACGCTTGAGCTCTTTCTCGGCCGCTTGCGTGAGAAAAGCGCTGCGACCCCGTTTGCCGACGAGAGTGTCGATCTGAGTGGCCAGGTGTTCGGGAATTACAATATGTGTACGCTTGAGGTTCATGGCTTTCAGGCCCACTCATAGTTTAACAGAATGTGGGATTACGGCAGCGGGTAGCGTTGCGTCTTCCACATTGTCTTGAAACCGGGCGGCAGAGAGAAACTGGAACCGCGGACGAAAAATGTTCCCACGCCGGGCACTTCGTGCGTCCAGATCCGCTGGCCGTATGTGTTCTCCCACGTCAGGGTGTTGGTTCCGCCCCGCTCCACGCGCGTGGTGTCGCTGAGCACCATTTCGGCGCCTTCGCGGCGGTCGACATCCTGGAGGTCCGCGTAGAAGCGCAGGTTTCCGCCGGGCGTTTCGAGGCGTGTGAATTCCAATGCCACGATGAAGTAGTCGCCGGCGTCGGAATAGCGCTCCAGGCGGCGGATGCGGCCTTCGACGGACGCGCCATCGGGAACCAGGACCTTTTCCTTTTGCCTAACGCTGCCCACTACCTTCCCCTGGATGAGCGATCCGACGGCGGCGCGATCGTCAAGGGGAGTACTCAAAGCGACCGCGATGCCAAGCTCCGGCGGCAGCGTGCCTTCCGCCGCGGCCGGCTTGGACGGCGCTGCGGGCGGGCCCGCGGCGGGCGAGGCATCGCGGGCGGCGCCGAAAACCAGCGTGCTTTCGGCATGGAATCCCTGGCAGTGAGTGAATTCGATGTGGTTCCGGTTCTCCACGCCATCCACGCCGATGGTTCGCATATCGGCGGTCTGTGGCAGCAGGATGTCGCTCCCGCCGATGCGTACGCGATTGTAGTCGATGGTGGTGGAGATATCGGCGTAAAGCAACTCGGGCGGAATCTCGTCGGCGTGAAACTCCAGCCGGCGAAGATCGTACGTTTCGGGGTCGGCCCAGAAAGAGCCGCGCTCCGCCACCACGCCGGAAGCGCCCGCGTGCTGGACCGTATAGCCGCTCGACATCCGCGATATGTGGAAATCGTAGCGGGCTTCGCGACGCCCGGTGGGGGATTCGTCGCCTTTGTACCGGATGACGGAGTGGTTGTCGAGAAAGATGTTTTTGAGGTTCAGGGCGAAGAGGCCATTGCCCATCATGCCGCTGGCCAGGAAGGCGAACGGGTTGGTCTCCCAGTGCGTATCGCCGGGGGACGCGAACAGCTCTTTGCCGCCGCTAAACAAAATCTGCAGAACCACGCGGTCTAAGGGCTTGAGATCCCTACCGGCGGGCTTCCGGAAGCGGGCCACGGTTTCGACACAGGTGCAATCCGGCAGCCGTTCGACGGCTTCCCGCACCCGGTCGTGGATGCGGGCCAGGGTGAGGACCTCCGGCGGGAGGTCCTGCGCGGGCACACAGAAGACGGCAAGAAAGAGCAGAGAGACCGCTCGGCGCATACAGTTCGCGCGGGTCCCCCTGGACCCGCCTCCCGACAGGCCGACGAGGGCGTCGGCCGCGGACCAGGGGGTCCGCCC
>PLMF01000269.1 GCA_003142355.1 Bryobacterales bacterium | reverse complement strand
TACCGCTCCGCTCCTTCCTATGGTGGCAACTACGGCGGAAGCCGCAGTGCGCCTAGTTATCGCTCCAGCCCGTCGTCCGGCGGCGGCGGCGGGTACCGCTCCGCTCCTTCCCAGGGAGGCGGTGGTGGCGGCAGTTCCCGCGGCGGCGGCGGAGGCTCCCACAGCGGGCGGCGCTAGAGTTCCCCCGCCCAGGTATTGGGATCGGTCCGTGGTTCGCTATTGTGTCGCACACCCGAGGAACACGAGGAGAGCGGCGAGCTTCGGGTGGGCTGCGGTTACGCTTCGGTCTGAACCCCGGCGTGTTCGCCCATCTTCTGGGCCAGCACGTTCAGAATCGACGCCATTTCGTAAAGCGCCTGGCGGGCCCGTTGCGGCGCGGCAACCCTGGTCAGGCGATACCACCACTGCATCACTTTGTAGTCCAGCACCAGGAGACGGTCTTCAAACGATTCCATACTGAGGCCGGCGGCGTGTTGCAGCAAATAGATGAGAACTTCGTAGTCGCGCTGCAACGAAAGGTGTAGCGGGTCCAGTACCTCGGCGGTTCGAAGCCGAGCCTGCACCTCCGCGAAGCAGAACCGGGTGTCCGGCACGGCAGACGCCGAAGCCGTCCGCTCCGCATGAGAGCGCAGCAACAGAATGCAACTATAGCGGAACCAATACGCTAGGAGAAGTAGCGAAAACCCAATGATTAAGAGGCTTGCAACCATCCCAATCCTGCAACCTTAATGTTAATGTTAACTTCTGTTATGGTACTAGTGCAACCATGACCAGTCTAGCATCGTGATTTATTGGATGCAACACTTTTCTCCCAAGAAAGGGGGATTCTTTTATCGCATGCATGGGGGTATTAGTATACCCTCAAATGAGGTATATTCACTCTGGAGAGAGTTGCACGTCCTGGCGTGCCTGGCCCCGCGGCAACCATAGGGACTATACTCTGCCCACGTCGACGGTGGCTGTACGGTAGCCGGGCGCGGAAACGCGGACCCGGTGCGGCTTCGGCAGCGTGAGGAACTCGAACGCGCCGGACTGGTCGGCGCCCGACCACCAGAAAGCCAAGAACACCATCGTCCGGGTCGGAACCGCTGAGTGGCAAACCCGATTGTATCGAAACGAGGCGCTAATGGCCGCGGTTCTGCGCCTGCCGGAGCCGCCTGATCTCTTCCAGCCTTTCCCCAATGCGCTTTTCCAGGCCGCGATCCGTGGGGAAATAATAACGCCGTCCCGTCAGAGACGGCGGCAGGCATTCCATATCGACGATGGCGTCCTCAAACTGGTGCGCGTGCTGATAGCCTTGGCCGTAGCCCCACTCTTTCATGTGGCGCGTCACGGGATTGCGGAGGTTCATGGGGACCGGCTCGGCGATGGTTTGCTCGACATCCTCATGCACCGCGTTCATGGCGCGGTAGGCGGAGTCGGATTTCGGCGCCACGCAAAGATAGATGGCCGCCTGGGCCAGCGCCAGGTCGCCTTCAGGAATCCCGAGGAAGTGCACCGCCTGCATGGCCGCCACGGCCTGCTCCAAAGCGCGCGGGTCGGCCAGGCTGATGTCTTCGATGGCCATGCGGATCAGGCGGCGCGCGATGTACAGGCGGTCCTCGCCGCCCTCGAGCATTCGGATGAGCCAGTAGAGGGCGGCGTCGACGTCGCTCGACCGCACCGACTTGTGGAGCGCGGAAATCACGTTGTAGTGCTCTTCGCCGCCCTTGTCGTAGAGCAGCGTCTTGCGGTTCATGGCGTCTTCGACGGCGGCGGGGGTCAGCTCGGCGCCGGCGGCGGCCGCCGCCGCTTCCAAGGTGTTGTACGCCTGGCGCGCGTCGCCGTTGGAGTAGATGGCGATCTGCTCGAGTAGTTCCTCGGCCGCCTGGAGGCCCACCACCGGCAGCGCGCGTTTCAGCAGCGTAACCAGTTCCGGCACGGTCAGCCCCCGAAGCGCGTAAACGCGGGAGCGCGAAAGCAGCGCCGAGATTACTTCAAAGGAAGGGTTCTCGGTGGTGGCGCCGATGAGGATAATGTCGCCGCGCTCGACGTAGGGCAGAAAAGCGTCCTGCTGCGCCTTGTTGAACCGATGGATCTCATCGATGAACAGGATGGTGCGGTGGCCCATGCGCCGCAGCCGCTCGGCGTCGGCCATCACCGCCTTGATTTCCTTCATGCCGCTGAGGACGGCGCTGAACGGAATAAACTCGCAGCGCGTGATGCGGGCGATGAGCTTGGCCAGCGTCGTCTTGCCGGTGCCGGGCGGTCCCCAGAGGATGATCGAGGCGAGCTCATCGCGCTCGATCTGGCGGCGCAGAGGCTTCTCCGGTCCGAGAATATGCTCCTGCCCGATGAAGTCCTCGAAGCGCTCCGGACGCATACGCTCAGCCAGGGGGCGCTTGCCGTGCGTTTCGGGGGCCTGTTGGTCCGGAGGGGTGGAGTCGAACAGGCTCACGGCCGCAGCGCTCTCTGCCGCCGCGCTTCGTACAGCAGGATGCCGGCGGCCACAGCGGCGTTCAGCGATTCCACCCCCACCGTGGGGATCGAAATATCGAGCGCGACCGAGCGCAACTCCGCGCCGACGCCGCGCGCCTCGTTACCGATCGCCAGGCCGCATCGTCCGGAGAGATCGGCCTCCGCCAGCGAGCGCACTGCCGTGCCGGCGCGCGCCGGAACCCCGGCATACAATTCCACCTTGTTCTGGCGGAGGGCCGCGCGCGCCAGGGCGGCGTCCACGGCGTGGAGAAACGGGATGCGGAACAGCGAGCCGGCGGAAGCGCGGAGCGTCTTGGGATTATACGGGCTTACCGTGCCTTTGAGAAACAGGAGGCCGGTAGCGCCGAAGGCCTCGGCGGCGCGCGCGATGGCGCCGGCGTTGCCGGGGTCCTGCAAGCCATCGAGCACCACCACAAGCGGGCAGCCGCGAAACAACTGCTCGAGCTTCCAGACCGGCGGTTTTACCAGAGCCATCACCCCCTGGCTGGTCTCGGTTCCGGACAGGCTCTGGAGCAGCGCGTCCGGCAAGACCACAACCTTGACGCCGGCCAGCCGCCGGACGTGCGCCTCGGCGGCCGACCGCACGGATTCGGCGGCCAGCACGGTCTTCACTTCGCAATCGCTGCGCAGCGCCTCTTCCANNCTTGAGCAGCGGGTTGGCGGCGCTCGTGATCGTCTCAGTCTTCGCCATCTGATTACAATAAGGTTTCCGAATGTCCAGAATACCGCACGTAAAGCGGACCGTATGGGTTGCCATGGCGGCGGCACTGGCGGGACTGATGGTCGCGATCGGTTACCTCTCGGTGCGCATCGGGCAGCAATCCACGCGCGAGGAAGCGCAATCGGCGGATGTGATCCTGGTGCTGGGCGCGGCCGAGTATCGGGGGCGGCCTTCACAAATCTTTCGCGCGCGGCTGGACCACGCGCTGGAACTGTACAACCGTAAGCTGGCTCCTCACATCATGACCACCGGCGGCGCCGGCGGAGAGCCGGTGTTTACCGAAGGCGGCGTGGGCCGCTCCTACCTGATCGGCCGCGGCGTGCCCCCCGAGGCCATCGTGGTGGAAACCGAGGGCGAGAGCACGGTGCATTCCACCACCCTGGCGGGCGAAATCATGCGCCGCATGGGCCTCAATTCCGCCATCGTGGTAAGCGACGGGTACCACATCTATCGCGTCAAGAGGATGCTCGAATCGCGCGGCTTGAAGGCGTACGGTTCGCCGCGCAAGGAGCACAACCCGGAACCGCTCCACGACCGCTGGAATTACGTCAAGCAGGCCGTGGGATATCTGCTCTGGCGCGTGGGCGTGGGGGTGTAGCCTGCGAACACTACTCCAGGATCTGCGCTACGGCCTTCGGGTGTTGGCCAAGAATCCAGGCTTCGCGGCAGTGGCGGTGCTTACACTGGCACTGGGCATCGGCGCCAACGGCGCAATCTTCAGCCTGGTCGATGCGGTTATTCTTCGCCCGTTGCCTTATCCGAATCCGGAGCAACTCGTGGGGCTGGGGCAGTGGCGCGATCAGAAGGGGGAGGGCTACATTCAGACCGGCGTCTCGGCCCCCAACATCGCGGATATCGCCAAGACCGGGGTCTTCCAATACGTCGCCTACTATCGCTGGTCGGGGTTCAACATTACGGAAGGGAACCGGCCGGAAAGTGTGGATGGCATCCAGGCTTCGGCCGAGCTGCTGCCGATGTTTGGCGTTCAGCCGCTCATGGGACGTTTTCCAACCCCTGAAGAGATGGAGCCGGGCCACAACCAAGTGGCCGTCATCGGCCATCGTCTGTGGCAGATGCGTTACGGCTCCGACCCCTCCATTCTGGGGAAAACAATCGGCCTCGACCAGAAGCGCTACACGATCGTGGGCGTGATGCCAGCCTGGTTCCGTTTCACGTGGGACCAGGAAATGGATGTCTTCGTTCCGCTGGTGCTCACGCCCGAAGAGCGCAGCGAAACCGGGCGCGGCACTTCACGGGATCTGCAAACACAGGCGCGGCTCAAGGCCGGTTGGAGCCTCCCTCAGGCACAGGCCGCGATGAACGCTTTGGCGGACAGCCTGGCCCGGGAATATCCCGCAGCCGACAAAGGTTGGGGCATCAAAGTGGAGCCTTTGCACGCCGCCTATCATCGTCATATGCAGACGCCGCTATTGATTATGTTGGGCGCGGTCATGTTCGTGCTGCTGATCGCCTGCGTCAACGTGGCCAACCTGCTTCTGGCGCGCGCCACCGGACGGAAGCGCGAGGTCGCCATCCGCATCGCCATGGGCGCCACTCGCCGGCGGCTGATCGCGCAGTTGCTCACCGAAAGCCTGTTGCTTGCCGTGGGCGGCGGAGCGCTGGGGCTCCTGCTGGCCTACACGGGCGATCGCCTGCTCACGCTGGCCATGGCTCGCTACCATCTTAGTCTGCCGAACGCCAGGGTCATCGACATCGATTGGCGCGTGCTGGTGTTCACCCTGGCGGTCACGATGGCAACGGGAGCGATCTTCGGCCTGGCGCCATCCTGGGCGACGGCGAAGACCGGACTAAGCGAGTCGCTGAAGGAAGGCGGGTTGAGTACCACCGCCGAGCCGGGCCGCCGGCGGCTGCGCAACGCACTGGTGGTTTGTGAGATGGCGCTGGCACTGGTCTTGTTGACCGGCGCGGGCCTGCTGGTGCGAACTTTCGTCGAACTGGTGAACGTAGACCTCGGCATCGACCCCACCAACGCCGTCACCATGAGGCTCCGTCTGCCCGATTACAAGTATGCGTCCGCGTTGCAACAGGCGGTCTTCTACCAGGAACTGATACAGAAGATCGAGAACATACCCGGCGTGAAAACCGCGGGAGCCGAAGGCGGCGGCGCCAACGTTTTTTTCCAGCCGCAAGGCCAGGCGCCGGCGGCGCCCGGACAGGAACCGACTGCGAACTACAAAATCGTGACGCCCGACTTTCTGAAGGCCATGGGAACGCGCCTGGTGGCGGGACGCGAGTTCACGGAGAGCGACAACGAGGGCGCGACGCCGGTTGCCCTCATCAGCGAAACCGTGGCACGCCGTTACTGGCCGCACTCCAGTCCGCTGGGGAGCCATCTCACGGTCCTGGCCCGCGTCTACTCCGGAAAACACTCCGGCTTCTCCCAGCCTCTCGAGATCGTGGGGGTAGTAAAGGACGTTCGAAGCGGCGACCTCTGGCGGCCGGAACCCGCCGTGTACGTGCCGTTCCCACAGAACCCGGTGCCGTCGGTGTTCCTGGTTGTGCGAACTGCCGTGCCGCCCATGAGCGTGGTGCCGGCCCTGCGCGATGCCGTGCTGTTTTTCGACAAGGAACAGCCCGTGAACCAGGTCCGGGCCCTGAGCGAGATGGTGTCGGAAACCTACGGGGCGATTCGTTTCCCGATGACCCTGCTGTGGATTTTCTCGGCTCTGGCCCTGGTGCTTTCGGCGGTGGGAATCTTCGGTGTGATGTCCTACACGGTGAGCCGGCGCACAAAGGAAATGGCCGTCCGCATGGCCCTGGGGGCGAGCCGCGGCGAGGTGCTGCGTCTGGTGCTGCGGGAAGGGCTTGGGGTGACGCTGTTCGGAGTGGCGCTGGGTTTGGCGGGCGCACTGGTTCTGAGCCGCGTTATGGCGGGCTACGTCTATGGCATCACGCCGACCGACCCGCCCAGCTTCGCGCTGGCGTCTCTCCTGCTGACGGCCGTAGCCTTGCTGGCAAGCTATATTCCCGCGCGGCGGGCGGCGAGAGTCGATCCGATGGTGGCATTGCGCTACGAGTGATACTCCGCATTCACCGGATCCGGTACGCGACGTACGTCGAGTTTTCAAACTCGGCCGCCTGCGGCAATCGGTTCTTCCCCTGCAACACTACATAGCCGATCCCCAAACCATCGTACTTCGCCATGTCCGCGGGCCTGAAGCCGTGGGCCATGGTCTGCTGCCAGCGGAACCACCATTGCTCGCCGAACTCCTGCAGGTAGTTCGCCTGGCCGCCGGCTTTCCAATCGACGTAAATCGCGCGCAGGGCTTCGGAACGGAATATGCCCGGATCCAGGCCGTGGGCCGCATCGGGGAAAAGAAAAACCGCATCCTGGGGAGTGGAAGCACGCGCCCACGCGGAAAGCTGTGCCAGCTCCGGGGTGTGCAGGTGCGGATAGTTGACGACTCGCCCAAATGTGGGGATCGCGAAGAATGCCGCCATGGCCACCACCGGCGCGAATCGCGGCGTTCGCCAAACCGCCAGAACCGTCAGGGCGGCGAGCGCCACAAGCAAGACCATGCGGTTCCACGCAAAAGGCGCGGTGACCACCGGCTGAAGCGGTAACAAGTAGGCCAGAGCAAACCAAGTGAGAGCCTCGAACGGACGATGGCGTACGGCCGCCTGTACGCCGGCCGCGGCGGTCAGGAACTGCACCAGCAGCGCGACGAACAGCAGCGCGCGCATCGGCTGGAACTGTGGCACCAGCGCCCATCGCCAATGTTCCAGCAGAAGCCAGGAGACGGGCATGGTGACGACTCCCAGAACGCCCAGGCCGAGCACCAGGACCCGGAGCTCCAGCGAAATCTCGCGCCGGATGCGAGCGAATGCCAGTAGCAAAATCGCGAACAGGATCACGTGATGGACAATCAGCGCGGCCGGCCAAGTGGAAATCCAGACGTATGACGAGCGCAGGCGCTGAAGTTGTTCCTGAAGCGGCGTGAGATGCGCGAACAACACCGGCGCCTGGCCGCGCGCGGCGATCAGTAGAATCGCCACCGCTGCCAGCACCGGGGCGAGACCCCACCAGCGCCGGCGCCAGGTTGCGAGCACAAGGTACACCGCCAGGAACGGAAGCGTCGTGGGCGGATGGTACAGAAAGGCGCCAGCGGCCGCGATGCCGGCGCCGAGATACCGGCGATGAGCCGCCAGGCCCACGGCGCAGATCAACAGCGGCACGGCGAAAGCGCGCGGCGTCGGCTCATACTCGATCGAGAGGACCGCGGGACCCGCAATCGTCGCGCCCAGCGAACAGATGGCGGCAACCAGCAGCGACGGTCCCATCGACAGCCCGAGCGCTTCGGCCATCAGGTACAGGCCCCAGATGCCGAGGGCGCGGGCCAGCACCTGCTCGAATGCCAGCACCTCGCGGAAACCGAGGCCTGTAGGACCGCGCAGAGCGAGCGCCGCTTCGTCGTAAAGAGTGTACGCGACGAGCGGCTGCTGGACGAGTATCTCGTTGCGCAGGACCGAGGGGTCCCGCAGGTGCTCGAGCGCCGGCGCATAAAGTTGGGAATCCTGTTGCAGCCAGGTGTGGCCCGGAAATTGAAAGAATGTCAGGAGCGCGAGCGCGACGGCTGACACGGCGATCGCCAGACCCTTCATTTGACCGGCGTCTTTTCCAACTGCTGCTTGGTCCAGATGCGGTTCGGATTCAGCTCGAGCGACTTGGCGAAGGCCTGGCGCGCGTCCGCGTTCCGGTTCTCTTTGCGGAGGCTGAGCCCCAGCCACAAGTACGCTTCCGCATTCTTGGGATCGAGATCGATGGCCTTTTGGAAATCGGCGATGGCTTGTTTCTCGCCGCCGCCCAAAGAGGCAGGCAGATAATAGCTGCCGACTCCGCGGGCCACGTAGACGGACGAGGATTTGGGCGCTTTTTCGACGGCCCTGTCGACGGCATCTCGGGCGCGTGGGCCGTAGCTGAGGCCGCTGAGGACGTCGGTGATCGCCTGGCCACAAAGAGTGGCCAGCACGCGGTAGTACTCGGCTTCGGGCTTGAGCGAGATGGCCTTCTCGGCCGCCCTGATTCCCTGTTCGGCCGCCTGCCGTCCCGGCTTCCTGTCGTGCTGCTCAATCGAGACCTCCGCCAGGTAGGAGGCCGCCAGCGCCACCCGGTATTGCGCGTCGGCGTTGTTGGGGGCCTTGGCCGCGGCAGCGGAGTACTCATTGACCATCTTTTCGAGCGCGGTGCGGTCCTGCTGGTCGCGCGCCGATTCGAGCGCGGAAGGAGTCGCAGCCATGAAGCCTGCCATTACCAGTCCTAAAACCATGTTCTCGTCCTCTCACCTCAAAGCGCGGCGACCCTGCGTTGCACCAGGAGGAAGTACAGGCCCAGAGCAATCAGCAGCGCTCCGTTCACCGCAAGCACGGCAGGGGCCGTNNTGGTTGGTCACGATGAGCTGCACCAGGGAACTTACCATGGCGAAGACGCCCATCATCGAAGCGCCGGAGAAAAACAGGATGACGCAGCTCAACCCGACGGAGCGGGAAAGACCAAAGCCCGAAATGCAGGCCCCCAGGCAGATCATCATAACGAGAGCAACGCGGCCTTTGTTGCGGACGTTGCCTAATCCGGCTACGGCCAGCGCGCCCACCACCGAGCCCATGCCCGATAAGGACAGGAACAGCGCAAACGTGCCGGAATCTCTGTGCAGGATGTCCGTGGCGAACACCGGAAGGAGGGTCCTCATCGGCAAGGATAGGGCCGTCATGCAGAACGCCAGCACGATGAGCCCCTCCATGGCGCCTTGCTTGCGAACGAACCGGATGCCCTCTTTCATGCTGCCGATGATGCTGGCGGTGGTTTTCTCGGGCAGGAAGCGAGCCGTCAGCATCATCAGTGCGACGACGGGAGCCAGAAACGACAGCGTGTTCAGCGCAAAGCACCACGTGGCGCCGAGCTTGGCCAGAGCCAATCCGCCCAACGCCGGCCCGATCATCACCGCCGCATTGAACTGGATGGAGTTCAGCGCGATGGCGTTGGGCATATCCTCTTTGCTGACCAGAGTGGGGATGAGCGCGGTATAGGCCGGGCCGCCGAACGCCTGCGCGAAACCCACCACGAAGGAGCAGGTCAGAAAGTGCCAGACCTGCACCACGTGGAAGCCGACGAGGAAGGTCAGCACCAGCGCGCACGACATCTGCAGGAATTGGGAAAACATGAGCAAGTGGCGGCGTTCGAGGCGGTCGGCAAACACACCGCCCACCAGCGAGAAGAGAAAGATCGGAGTCGCCTGCAGGATTGGGTCCAAGGACAGCAGGAAGGGGCTGTGGCTCATCTTCCAGATCAGCCAGCCCTGCGCCAGCATCTGCATCCAGGTGCCGACGGCGGAGGTGCAGGCGCCGATCCACATCAGCCGGAAATCCCGGTAATGAAAAGCTTTGAAAACCCTTCGGATCACGGTGGGCCACGGCAACAATTGAGATATGAAAACGGATTGTAGCAGTTTCGCGAGGCGGGAATCGGACCGTGAACTGTAGTATACTAGCCGCTGCCATGTTGCCGGATTATCTTGCCAAGGCCGTGCCCAACCCGATGGGGAAGCGCGCCCCGTGGTATGCCAATACCGCACCGAGCTACGCTGGGATTTTTCTGTGGATCGCGTTCTACAAGGTGATGGCTGGGGACACCCTGGCGCACGGCAGTCTTGCCGTGTGCCTGGCCGGCCTGGTGGCCGCCGGGTTGCTGTGCTATTCCCTCTACTATCTCGTGCCCGCCATGCTGGGGATGAAGACCGGCTTCCCGTTGTACGTGGTGGGAAGCTCAACGTTTGGCGTGAAGGGCGGCTACCTCATGCCGGGGCTGCTCATGGGGCTGTTGCAGATCGGCTGGTTCGCCGTGGCCACGTCGGTCGCGAGCGAATTCATACTGAAGGGCCTCGGCATGAACTCCCAGCCCGGAGGCGCGCCATTCATCGTGACGGGAGTAATCTGGGGCTGCATGATGGCCTGGGTGGGCGCCAAAGGCATTCGGTACGTGTCGAAAGTCTCACTGCTTCTGAACGCCATTCCGCTGCTCATGCTGCTGATCGTCTTTTTCCAGACCGCCGGAGGCATCGGGCGATACCATCCGCCGGCGGCACAAGACAATCCCTTTGTGGCGTTCACCATGACGCTGGCAATCGTGATCGGCTTTTTCGCCACGGCGGGCGCGGCGGGCGCGGACTTCGGCATGAACTCGCGCCACGCCAAGGACGTCAAATGGGGAGGCCTGGTGGGCATCGCGCTGGCCGTGCTGGTGGCCGGCGGGTTGCCGCTGGCGGCCATCGCGAGCGCGCATGGCTCGGGGCTCAGCCAGGGCTTCGACTACGCCGACGTAATCCATTCCATCGGCGGCGTGATCGGGACCGCCATGTTCTTCCTCTTCGCCATCGCCTCCATCCCGGCGACGTGCTTCTGCGCGTTTATCGCGGGCAATAGTTTCTCGACCATGATCCCGGGGGTGCCGCGCGTGGCCTCCACCATGGCGGGAGCGGCGGTTGGAATCGTGCTGGCAGTCACGGGGGTGGCGGCAAATCTGATTCCCTTCTTCAACATCGTGGGCGCCTCTTTCGGGCCGATCTGCGGCGCCATGGCGGCGGATTACCTGCTCTCCGGCAGGCGCTGGGCCGGGCCGCGCGCGGGCATCAATTTTGCCGGGTACGTCGCCTGGGCGGTCGGGTTCGTGGTGGGGATTCTGCCGTTGCTGCCCTTATCCGCGGAGGTGAAAACCTACGTGCAGCCGGCGGTGCTTTATAGTTTCCTCACCGGGTTTGTGGTCTATGCCCTGCTGGCGAAGGCGGGATTGCAGCCGAAAGTGGTGGAGATGCCGAAGTAAGCTTCCTGAAACCTTTCGCGCGCTCCGGCAGTAAGGTTAGCAGGAGCGAATGTGGAAGTGCTGGAACAGTTCGCGCGGGGCGACGCGGAAGCCTTTGAGGCGCTGTTCCGTCAGTTCCAAGGCGAGGTCTACGGCTGGATCGTCCGGATCGTGCGCGATCCCGGCGCCGCGGAGGACTTGACCGTCGAAACCTTCTGGCGCATCTACCGGGCACGTTCGCGATTCGATCCCCGGCGCGGTTTCGGCCCCTGGGCGCGGCGGATCGCGACCAACCTGGCGCTGGATCACCTCAGCACCCAACGCAGTTCCACGGCGCTGGAGGACGACTCTCCGCCACCGTGCCTCCGGTGCTCGCCACCGGACCCCGCCCTGGCCGCCGATCTGCGCCAGAAGGTCGCGGCCGCCTTCGGCCGGTTGCCCGTCAGGCTTCGGGCAGCCGCCACCCTGGCCATGATCGAGGAGACACCCTATGGCGATATCGCCCACGCGTTGGGTATCTCCATCGGCACCGTCAAGTCGCGCGTTTTTCGCGCCGTCCGCCTGCTGCGCGGCGATTTACAACGTATGGGAGTCGAGCCATGAATCCATCCGACGAAAGAACACCCGATCTGGTGAAGCGCGCGCTCGGCCCGGTGGCCGATGCCGGGTTGAAACGGGACCTGTGGCCCCGTATGCGGGCGCGGCTCGACCAGCCCGCGATTCGCCTGCCCTGGTGGGATTGGGCGCTGGCGGCTGCCATCCTCTTGTGTTTCATTCTGTTTCCCGCCGCCATCCCGGCCGTGCTGTACCAGTTTTGAAAGGAGAGGTCCTGTGTCCAAACACGTTTATCTTCGCGCCTACATGGCCGGCGTCACCGTGCCGAGTGTGCTCATGGTGTTCTCCCTGATCTCCTTCTGTGTGGTGCGCTTCAGCTACCATTTCCCGTTTCCAATCGAGCGCGCCATGGTGTTTCCCTTGGCGTTGGTCCCGCCTATCTGGGGTCTTTGGAACATGCTTTTCGTAGCGCTGCGCCGGCGCAGATACCTCCCGCTCGGCCTGTATGGCGCGGTTATTCCCCTGTTCGTGGGGCCGCTCGGGTTTGCGATTATACGGATGTCCGGCTTCGACATCCCCCCGCTGGTGGCCACCATCTTCCCATTTGGCGTCGCCGTGGCGATGGCTGGTTATTACCTGGTCTGGAAGTACCTGGTGGGCTTCCTCAACGAGTTGGTGGAAATCGGATCGTGAGAAGCTCACCATCCGCGGTGCCAAACACGATGGAGGCGCCATCCGGTCCAAGAACCAGGTTGCTGGTGGGATGAGCCGCGGTCAGTGAACGCTCTTGCCCGGTCCGCGGATTCCAGAGGCGCACTGTTCCCCCGAAACCTGCATACGCCACCAGGCCCGTGCTCGAAACAACGATCGTATTCACGTATTCCGAGTGTGCCGGCGACAGGGCCGTGAGCTGCCATGTCGTGAGGTCCCAGCAGTACACCCGGCCATCCTGCGACCCCATCAGAATCGTGCCGCGCGCCTGGTCGAATGCAATTGGGCCGAAAGCGTGAAACTGCCGATCTTTTGTCAACCGCGCTATAAGCTGCCCGGACCGCGAGTCCCAGAGCCCAGGCCAATGACCCGCATTGGCGATGCTTCGTTCATCCGGAGTAAACGCGGCCTCGCCATAAACAGTGGAGCAGCAGATGTTGAGTCGCGTGGCTCCGGACCGTGCGTCGAGAAGCTCGATTGTGCCGGCCCCGGTGACGACCAAAACGGTCTGTCCGTCGTGGCTGAAACGAACCGTACCGTAGTTCCGGCCATCGGAACGGAGGAACCGAGGCGCAGCCGATTGGTCCAGCGAGTAGAGGCCCAGATCCTTGCCGGCAATGGCAAGCAGGCGCTCGTCGGGGCTGAACTGGAGATCGTTCAACGGACCCCTGCGAAGGTTGACTTGCCATGTAGCGGTGCCGGGCCGCCCCTGCGAAATCGTAATCGGGCCATGCGCGGTTCCGGCAGCGATCCATCCACCAGTTCCGCTCCAAGCGACATTCGAGATTCTTCGGTCAATCGGCCGATTCCTTGGGGCCGGACAGAATATCCAAACGCAGGCCGAAATCGCGGCCCACGAAAGCGCGATCATGACTGCTTTGCCCGGCGTTCGCAAGAACTGGATCACGAGAAGGTCGCGGCCTCGCCAGCCAGCTCCAGTGTGTCGGCGCCGGCGCCATCGCCGGGCAGCTTGATGGTGAAGCGGGTTCCCATGCCGGGAGTGCTCGCGACCTCGATCTTGCCGCCGTGCGCTTTGACGATCCACGCCACAAAACTCAAGCCGAGTCCCAGACCCTGCTCGGCGCCGGATTTCGTGCCCGACCCCGGCACGCGATAGAAGCGGTCAAAGATGTGCGACAAGTGTTCGGCCGCGATGCCGCAGCCGGTATCCTCCACTACCATTTCGATGTGTTCCGGCGAAGGATGGAGGGCCATGCGAACCTGGCCGCCTTCGGGCGTGAACTTGATGGCGTTGGAAAGCAGATTGTTGATCATGCGCTCGATCTGCACGCGGTCCACCAGCGCGGGGCACTCGGAGGGCACATCGGCCGTCAGGCGAACTCCGGCCGCTTCCGCGGGAATCTGGAATTGCTCCACCAGGTCCTCCACCACTTCGCCCAGATTCAGCCGCGATTTTTGCAGCACCAGTTGACCCGATTCGGCCTGCGAGAGCAGCAGCAGGGCCCGCACGATCTGGGAGAGGCGGTCGATATCCTGAAGCGCGTTGAACATGGCTTCGCGGTACTGCTCGGTGGTCTTGGCGGTGAACAGGGCCACCTCGAGCTGGCCGCGGATGCCCGTGATGGGCGTGCGCAACTCGTGCGACACATCCGCGGAAAACTGCTTCATCTGCTGGAAGGAAGATTCCAGGCGCTCGATCATGCGGTTGAAGGTGAGAATCAGGTAGTCCAGTTCATCGCCGGCCTGCCGCGTGGGGATGCGCAGGCTGAGGTTGGAACCGGAAATCCGCTGCGCCGCTTGCGCCACCGCCAGCACCGGCGTCAGGGCGCGCCCGGCCATGAACCAGCCCAGCAACGAGCCCAGGATCAGCGCCGCCGGAAACACCGCCACGTAGATCAACGTGAATTGACGCAGGATCTTATTGTTTTGCGCGAGCGGCAATCCGATGGCCACGTAGTACGGCGCCACGTGCCCCTCGCTGAACACGATGCCGGAGCGGATCAGAAAGCCCTCGCCCTTGGCGTTGCGCCGCTCCGTCCAGAAGATTTTCGGCGTGCGCGAAGCCGTCGCGGCGCGCACCATGGCCTTGATTTCCGCCGAACGATCGATGCCGATGTCCTCATAGGCCGTGGAAACTTCGGGCTCCTTGGTGGTGGCGTTGGGGATCGCGTTTCCATCGGCGTCCGCGACCAGGCAGATTTTCCGCAGGTCGAGCACGATGGCGGACTCATCCGGGTCCTCGTCGTCGTAATACCAGTTAGACGCATACTTCCCGAGTTCCGGATCCTTTTCGATGCGCAGGTAGCCCTTCATGGCCGCCCATTGCTGGTTGAGGTCATCCCGAATCTGGGTGTCGAGCTCGCTCTTCAGGCGCTGGCGAAAGAGGCCCGCCACCCCGATCAGCAGTACCGCGAAGAACAGCGCGTAGCTGGCCGTCAGGCGGAAACGCAGCCCGCGGGTGAGGCGGCGCAGATCGCGATTACGGGGCACGTCACACCTGCCGTTCCGACGCCTGCTCCGGGGTCCGTTCCGCGGGCTTGTCGGGAGCTTCGATCATGTAGCCGATGCCGCGCACGGTCTGGATGAGCTTCTGCTGGAAGCGGTCGTCGATTTTGCTGCGGAGGTGGCGGATATAGACGTCCACGATGTTGGTGAGACCGTCGTAATCCATGTCCCAGACGTGCTCGACGATCATGGTGCGGCTCAGCGGGCGGCCTTTGTTCCGCATCATGTATTCCAGAATGCCGAACTCCTTGGGCGCCAGGTCGATGGATTCCGAGCCGCGCGTCACCTTGCGGCGGATGCAATCCAGCGCCAGGTCGGCCACCTGCAACTTTTCCGGCAACGGCTGGCCGCGCCGCAGCAGCGCCCGCACACGCGCCAGCAGTTCGACAAACGCAAACGGTTTCACCAGGTAGTCGTCAGCGCCCTGCTCGAGGCCCTTGACGCGGTCATCGAGGCCCCCGCGAGCGCTCAGGATTAGAACCGGCGGCCCCACCTTGCGGTTGCGGATCTTGGCCAATACCTGGAGGCCGTCCATATCGGGCAGCATGAGGTCCAGGATGACCAGATCGTAGTCCGTGGAATGGATGCAATCCAGCGCCGCGGCGCCGGTGGGCGCGGCATCCACGGCATAACCGGCGCCCTGCAAACCGCGGCACAGGAAGTCGGCGATTCGCTTTTCGTCCTCGACGACCAGGATTCGCATTTGATCTCAGCTTAGCTCAAGCCAGCTCGGTGGGGCAGGCGGACCCAGAGGGTACCCCCGCCTGCCAACGGGCCGGGCGTCCGGCTTCGCTACGGACAAGTTGCCCGGCCCCTACTTGAAGCGCATGGTGATGCGGTTTTCGCGGCCGCCGTAAGTCAGTTCCAGGTCCTTCATCTTCTGCTTCTCCATGGCGAAGTAGAGGAGGCCGGAGACCGGCTGGTCGGTCTTCTTTTCGGGTAGCACCTTGTCTTCGAGCACCTTCTTGATCGGGTTTTCCTTTTCCGTAGCCGCGTTCTTCACGGTGGCCTTGACATCCTCCGAGTCGCCCTCTCCGCCGGTACCGACCCCCGCACCGCCGCCCGGGTAGCCACCAGGGTAGCCGCCGGGGTAGCCGCCGGGGTAGCCCCCGGGATATCCGCCAGGGTAGCCGCCGGGATAGCCATCGGGATATCCGCCGCCCAGACTAACGCCGCCGCCGGCGCGCTGGCCCGGGGCCTGCTTGATCACCAGCCCGCCGCTGCCGGCGATCTGGCTGGGGGCAAAGGGCTTGGTTCTCTCGCCGTCCTGATCGGTGCGGAGCTCGAAATCGTCCCGGTCGATGGAGATTTCCTTGCCGTACTTCGGCTGCACTTTTACATCGGCCACAATGTAGTGTCCATCCAAATCGGAACCAACCATTCCCTTGACGCCGGCGGGATCGATGTAGAGCGTGACTGTGAGGACCAGGTCTTCATTTTCGCCCCGGGCCGTGGCAACGGTTTTCTTGGGTGCGGCCGGCAGCAGAAACGCCAGCAACAGGAAGAGAGCGAAAAAACGAGCTGCCGCGGTACGCGCGTGTCGCATGTGGAACGCCTCTGGACCGATTATACCGTCCGTAGGGGACCAGGAATAAAACCGAGAGTTTTCGATTTCGTTACACACTAAACCATGACTTGTTGACGGATCGCATGGCGAAGTTGAGAGTAAGAGGAGTCGTTCACTTTGCCGGCGCATTTCCGAAGTTCCCGCTGGTACAATGGGTTCTTCACAACATCTCCAGGAGTAATACCCGTCATGGACGAAAAAGAGCGCTCGCGCGCCTTAGAACTCGCCTTGAGCCAGATCGAAAAGCAGTTTGGCAAAGGCTCGATCCTGCGTCTCGGGTCGAAGGATGCTCTCGTACCGGTCTCCGTGATCTCGACGGGGTCGATTTCACTGGACGCTGCGCTGGGAGTGGGCGGATTGCCTCGCGGCCGCGTGATCGAAGTCTTCGGACCGGAATCCTCCGGCAAGACCACAATCGCACTTCAGGTAATCGCGGAGGCGCAGAAGAAGGGCGGGATTGCCGCCTTTATCGACGTCGAGCATGCGCTCGATCCGTCATACGCCAAGAAACTCGGCGTGGATATAGACAATCTTCTGGTCTCGCAACCCGACTATGGCGAGCAGGCGCTCGAGATCACCAATCACCTGACCGCTTCGGGGCAGATCGACGTACTGGTGGTGGATTCCGTGGCGGCGCTGGTGCCCAAGGCTGAGCTGGACGGCGAGATGGGCGACAGCCACATGGGGCTCCAGGCCCGGCTGATGTCGCAAGCCCTGCGCAAGCTTACCGGCGTGGTCTCCAGATCGCGGACCTGCCTGATCTTCATCAACCAGATCCGCGAGAAGATCGGGGTGATGTTCGGCAACCCGGAGACCACTACCGGGGGACGCGCGCTGAAATTCTACGCCACCGTGCGGCTGGACATCCGGCGCATCGCGGCCATCAAAGACGGCGATAGCGTGATCGGCAACCGCACCAAGGTCAAGGTAGTCAAGAACAAGGTTGCGGCGCCCTTCCGCGAAGCCGAATTCGACATCATCTATGGCGAGGGAATCTCCAAGGAAGGCGACTTGATCGACCTGGGCGTGGCGCAGAACGTGATCGAGAAGAGCGGCTCCTGGATCAGCTACAAAGGCGAGCGCATCGGTCAGGGCCGCGAGAACGCGCGCCAGTTTCTGAAAGACAACCCGGATATCCGGCAGTCCATCGACACCGAGTTGCGCAAGGTCCTGGGCCTGACGAAGCCGGAACCAGTGGCCGCCGCGGCGGAGGCGCCTTCGCCCAGCCCGGTTCCCAAACCAGCGCCCGCACGCAAGTAGGCGAGCCATGTTTCGCCCGCCGCGATGAAGGAACAGGACCGGCAGCGCGCCATTCGTCTGAAGCTCTCCCAAATGGAGTCTGCTCCGGCGCGCCGCGCGGGGTACCCGCCCGGATCGGCGCTGTCCACCGGTTTTGCGGCGCTCGATGCCGCCCTCGGCATGGGAGGGTTGCCTCGCGGCTACCTGGTGGAGTTGTTCGGGCCTTCTTGCGGGAAGACCACTTTGGCGCTCCAGGTGGCGGCTCATCTTCAGAAACAGGGCTCGACGGTTGTGTGGATCGATTCCGACCATGCCTTCGATCCGCTGTATGCCGTGAAACTCGGGGTGGCGATCGAGCGCTTGCCGGTGGTCGAGCCCGAATCGGCCGAGGAGGCGCTGGAGATCGCGCGCCGGCTGGCAAGCTCCGGCGCAGTGGACCTTCTGGTGGTCGATTCGGCCGCGGCGCTCGTCCCCAGTCTGGAACTCGAGACCGGGATCGGAGCGAGCGGCCCCGGCCTGCATAGCCGCGTGCTGGCGTCGGGGTTGCGAAGACTGGCGATGGCGGTGAGCAAGGCCGGCGCCTCGGTGCTGTTTCTCAACCAGACGCGCGGCCGCCCGGAGCCATCCGGAGGAGAGGCCGAAACCAGCGCCGGCGGCCCTCCACTCAAGCTCTACGCCGCGGTGCGGATCGCGCTCGGCCCTGCCGGCGAGCGGCGGATTCGCTTCCGAGTACTGAAAAACAAGGTCGCGGCGGCCTTCGTCCAGGGCGACCTGAGGTGGAAACCCGGCCTGGGATTCGCGGAAAGCCCGTAAAACGGCCCTCCCAGCAGGCCGGAATCAAGAAAACCGCGAAAAATCGGCCTTTTGTGGTGCTTTTCTCTTTACATCACCATCTCCTTCCCTTATGATTGATATCAATTAAGCCGCGCGTTCGCGAAAACGTGCGGTCTTAGAATTGTTTTCGATGGTGATGTGGGGTAGGGCGTGCAACGCGTGCGGTTTGCTCCACGCTGGATTGAAACGAACAAAACCACGGGAGAATCAAAGGAGAATTATGGCGAATCAGAGAATGACCCAGACGCAACTGGTGAAGACGCTCGCGGCAGGCTGCGAAGTCAACAACAAGGCCGCCAAAGGGTTCCTGGAGGAACTCGCCAAACTGGCGATCGGCGAAGTGAAGAAGAACGGCGTATTCGTGTTGCCCGGCATCGGCCGGCTGGTGCGCGTGGATCGCAAGGCTCGCACTGGGCGCAACCCGGCGACCGGCGAGGCCATCAAAATTCCGGCCAAGAAAGTCGTGAAGTTCCGCGTGGCCAAAGCCGCCAAGGACGCGATCGTTCCACCGAAGAAGAAGTAGCCAAGGGACAGGCTTATAACGCAAAACCCCGCGAGGCCCGACCGGTCTCGCGGGGTTTTCTCTTTGCTGGATGTTTTGAAGCCGAGATGAACCCAGCCCAAGGTGCGGGCTGTTCCACGAAGCTGCCGTCTACTTCTTCTCTCCGACCTTCTCTTCTTCCTTCTTGTCTTCTTCGCCGCCTTTGAGGGCATCCTTGAAGTTCCGGATCCCTTCGCCTAAGCCTTTCCCCAGGTCGCCGACCTTCTTGCCGCCGAACAGCAACACGGCAACCAAGGCGATCACAACAATCTCGGGAAAGCCTAGCCCCGCAAACCCGGCAGTTAGCACGCCAGTGGGTTCCATACGGCCTCCTTTACATAGGTCATTGTAGCGGATTCCGGGTGGGCCGCGTCTGGCCGCTACCGGAACCAGGAGCGCAGGTCGAGAATGTCGCGGCGCATCCCTTCGGAAAGAGGGGCCATCAGGACGTTGACGGCGAACCACGTGGTGCTCACCGAAACCAGCACTTGCGTCAACCGGTTCTTCCCCAGGATGAGCCGCAACAGCATGGCGGCCACGAACGGCAGGACCGCGGTGGCCACCCGTGCGTGCGGACTCAGGTCCTCGAAGATGCTTGAGACCGGCACTACAGAAATCTAGCGCCGCCGGCGTTTCGCCGGTCAAGCTATCCTCGGTTAAGGGTGGCGGTCGCAGGTACTGGGCATACAATAGACGAATGGTGAGTAAACTCACATGATGCGTTTTGTTGCCACGGTCCTCCTGGCGGCTGGCGCGACGGGTGCGGCCGACCAGTTCCCTCCGGCGAATCCGGAGTGGAACCGGCCCATCGAGCCCTTCCGTGTCGCGGGCAATCTCTACTATGTCGGCGCCTCCGACGTTTCCTCATATCTGATCGCAACGCCTGAGGGGCACTTTCTATTGGACGCAGGATTCAGGGAGACGGCCCCCATCATCGAAGCGAACATTCGGAAACTCGGTTTCCGCGTCGCCGATGTCCGGTTGCTCCTGATCAGCCACGGGCACTACGACCACAACGGGGGTCTGGCTGAGATCAAGACACACACCAAGGCGACCCTCCTGGCAAGCCCCATCGAGGCGCCGCTTCTTGTGCGCGGCGGCAAGGGCGACTTCGCTTTCGAGGACACCTGTCCCTACCCTCCCGTCGTGCCGGACCGGCTGCTGCACGATGGCGAACAGGTCCGCCTTGGCGGCACGGTGTTGACCGCGCATTTCACCCCCGGCCACACCAAGGGCTGCACCTCCTGGACCACCACAGTCAAGGAAGGCGAGAAGGTCTTCCAGGTTGTGATTCCGTGCAGCGTTTCGGCGCCGGGCTACCAGTTGGTGGGCAACCCCAAGTATCCCGAAATCCAGAAGGATTTTGAGGCGACCTTCGCCACGCTGCGCGCCTTGCCCTGCGACATCTTCCTGGGTCTGCACAGTTGGGATTTCGGGCTACCGCAGAAGATCAAGGCCCGAGCGGCTGATCCCAGCGGCAATCCTTTCATCGATCCGGAAGGCTACCAGCGCTTCCTCGAGCGAGGGCAAGCCGCAATTCGGGAGTTGGCTGCGAAGCAGAAGCCGAGGTAGCCTACATTTATGGCGGAAACTCTGGAGTTGGGAGCGGGCACAAAGGGCGCCCCGCTCTCAATTGAAGATGTGGCGCGCGTGGCGCGCGAAGGCGCCGAAGTGCGCATCGGCGATGCCGCGCGGGCGCGCATCGCGCGGGGCCGCCAGTGGCTGGAAGAGCTGCTGGCGGGCGGCGAGCGCATTTACGGCGTGAACACGGGGGTGGGCGGGAACGTCGGAATCTCGGTTCCTCCGGAGAAGATGGACCTGCTGCAGCTCAACCTGATGCGGCACCTTTGCTGCGCCACCGGGCAGCCGCTGCCGGGCGACGTGGTGCGGGCGGCCACGCTGCTGCGCGCGGCCACGTTCGTGACGGGCGCCTCGGCGGTGCGGCCGGAATTGGTGGATGCGCTGGTGGCGCTGCTAAACCGCGGGGTGACGCCGGTGGTTCCGCGGTACGGGTCGGTGGGCGCGAGCGGCGATCTGATGCCCTCGGCCTACATCGCGCGCGTACTGGTGGGAATGGGCGAGGCGGAATTCCAGGGCCGGCGCATGGCGGCGGTGGAAGCGCTCGAGGCGGCGGGGCTCGCTCCCATCCGGTTCGCACCCAAAGAGGGGCTGGCGCTCATCAACGGCACCACGGTCATGACAGCGGTGGCGTCGCTCATGTGGATCGACGCGTTCCGGGTGCTGCGCGCTCTCCTGGGCGCGGTGGCACTTTCCGTGGAAGCCATGCAATCCCCCAACCTGCCTTTCGAGCCGTGGGTACACCAGCAGAAAGGCCACCCCGGCCAGATTGCGGTGGCCGCCTACCTGCGCGGGATGCTGGAAGGTTCCGCCTACACCCAGCCTTCCGGCGGCCAGAGTTGCTACTCGCTGCGCTGCGCGCCGCAGGGGCTCGGCCAGGTGTGGGAGGCGCTCGAGGATGGGCGCGCGGTCGTCGAGCGCGAAATCAACTCGGCCAACGACAACCCGCTCATCGACCCGGAGACCGGCCGGATGTACAAAGCCGGGAACTTCTATGGCGGCCACATCGCACGCCTGCTGGACACCTGGAAGATCGACTTCGCCTCCATGGCCAACTGGGGCAACGCGCTGGTGGCAGTACTGGTGGACGACCGCTTCAACCAGGGACTGCCGGCTAACCTGACCCCCGAGCCGGGTCTCAACTCCGGATTCAAGGGCATGCAGTTGAGCGTGACCAGCCTGGCCTGCGCCGTGCGGCAAATGGCAGGCCCGAGTTCCATCCATTCGCTGCCCACGGAGCAATACAACGAGGACGTGGTGAGCCTGGGTATGCACGCGGCGGTCACGGCCATGGACGCGCTGGAATGCCTGCGCAACGAGACGGCCATGGTGCTGCTGGCCGCGGCGCAGGCCGTGGATTTGCGCGGCGGGCCGGCGAAGCTGGGGAGCGGGTCGCGGACGGTCTACGCAGCCGTGCGCCAACTGGCGCGGTTTCAGGACCGGGACCGGCCCATGGAGCACGAAGTGGCGGCGGTATCGGCCAAGATCGCGGGGGGGCAGGTTTAACCGAAAAATCCGCAAAATCCGTCAAGCAATCCCATTCCGCCGGCCCTACACTGTGGTTTTGGAGGTGCCTATGATCCTTTGGAAACGCGCCGCGGTGCTTGGTTTTCTGAGCTGGATGATTCCGTTCGTCATCTCATTTGTCGGGTTCCCGTTGAAGAAAGCCAACGCTCCGTTGTTCGGCACCTTGATGAGCCTCGTCGTTCTTCTGACGGCTGCGGCGCTGCTCAGCCGCTATTTTCGAAACCGGCCTGTGTCGGTTAACGAAGCCGTGCGTGTCGGCGCGCTGTGGTTGGCCATCAATCTTCTGATCGATTACCCGATGTTTGCCTACGGCCCCATGAAGATGACGGCGTGGGGCTACTACTCGGAAATCGGCCTGGGCTACCTGGCGTTCCCCATCTTTGCGTTTGGGGCGACGCGGATGGCGCGATCGTGAAGCCATCCACCGAACAGGACTATCGCGAGCGAATCGTCCGAACGCTCGTGTACATCCAGCAGCATCTGGATGACGATCTTGAGTTGGAACAGGTGGCGGGGGTCGCGGCCTTTTCCAGCTTTCATTTTCACCGCATTTTCCGGGGCCTCGTCGGCGAGACGCTGAAGGAGCACATCCGACGGCTGCGCCTGGAGCGCGCCGCGCGAAACTTGAAGCTGTCCGACGAACCCATTACTCAAACCGCATTGCAAGCCGGATTCGAGACCCACGAATCCTTCACGAGGGCATTTGGAGACATGTTTGGAGTATCCCCTTCCGCATATCGAACCGCGCACAGGCCTGCGCCCGAATCGCAGTCCGGCACTCACTTCGACGATGTTTCGAGTTACCATCCGCCCGATTACGAAGACATTCCTTCCGTAGAGGTGAAAGAGCTTCCGCCCATGCGGATGGTCTTTCTCCGGCACGTGGGCCCGTACACCCAAGTCGGCGCCACTTGGGGCCGGCTGATGGCGTGGGCGGGCAGGCGCGGGCTGCTCGGGCCGAACATGATGTTGATCGGCATCGTCCATGACGACCCGGACGTGACCCCGCCCGACAAAGTCCGATACGATGCCGCGGTGACGGTGAATCGGCCGGTGCAGCCCGAGGGCGAATTCGGCGTCATGGAATGGGCCGGTGGCAGCTATGCCGTGGTCGCGCATAAGGGGCCGTACGAGGCGCTGGGGACGACCTATCAGCGGATCTACGGCGGCTGGCTTCCACGCAGCAGATACCGTTTGCGCGATGAGCCGGCCTTCGAGCAGTACCTCAATTCACCGCGGAACACCAAACCTGAAGATTTACTGACCCTGATTCATGTGCCCATCGGCGCGTGAGGCGCGGTGCCGGAATTGGCGCGCGGGCATTGTGGACCGCAGTGCGGTATACGTGGTTAAGAATGACCCTCGACATCGGATGCGGCAAGCGTAAGGTTGAGCCGGACGCGCTGGGCATCGACATGTCCGCCGATTCGGCCGCCGACACGGTCTGGAATCTGGACGAGTTTCCCTGGCCGCTGGAGGACGACCGGTTCGACCGCATCCACATGTCGCACATCATCGAGCACCTCGCCGACCCCGTGCGCGCCATGGCGGAAGTGCATCGCGTCGCGCGCAGTGGCGCTGACGTTTTCGTGACCACCCCGCACTTCAGCTCGCACAATTCGTATAGCGATCCCACCCACAAGCGCCATCTGGCGGCGGCCAGCTTCGAGTACTTCACGGGTCGGAATTTCCCCAGCTTCGCCGGCTCGGCGTTCCGGTTTGACATCGTCGAGCTGAAGCTCACGTTTGGCGGCAACCTGGTGCTGGACAACGCGGGCCGTTTCCTGGCCCGAAGGTCGATGCGGTGGTACGAGCGTCACGCCGCATGGATCTTCCCGGCGCTGGACATTCAGTGCCACCTGCGGGTGCGGAAGTAGGGCCGGGAGACTGGAACCTATCCAACCGGAACGCCGGCCCCACTCTACAGGTTCACACTGACCGCTTCTTCGAATATGTTGTGCGGCACCTGAATGCCGCTCACGCGCAAGCGCTCCAGAATCCTGGGCGAAATCCCGGTGGCCCGGAAACGCCCCTGCACCTTGCCCGCGTCAGTCACGCCCACGCGCTCGAAAGTGAAGATCTCCTGCATCTGCAGCTTGTCGTCGCGTACGCCCAGCACCTCGGAAATGCTGATCATCTTGCGCGTGCCGTCTTGCAGGCGCGATACCTGCACCACCATCTTGATGGCGCTGGCGAGCTGTTGCAGAATCACGCGCGTGGGGATTTCCAGGTCGGCCATCATCACCATCGTCTCGAGGCGCGAAAAGGCGTCCCGCGGGGTGTTGGCGTGCACCGTGCTCATGGATCCCTCCACGCCCGTATTCATGGCTTGCAGCATGTCCAGCGCTTCGGCGCCTCGGCACTCGCCCACGATGATGCGGTCCGGCCGCATGCGGAGCGCCGTCCGCAGCAACTGGCGCTGGTTGATGCCGCCTTCTTTGTTGAGGTTCGGCGGGCGCGTTTCGAACTTCACCACGTGCCGCTGCTGGAGCTGCAATTCCGCCGTGTCTTCGATGGTGATGATGCGTTCTTCCTCGGGAATGAAGCGGGAGAGGGCGTTGAGCATGGTGGTCTTGCCCGAGCCCGTGCCTCCGGAGATCAAAATGGTGGTCTTGGACTGCACGCACGCCGCCAGGAACCGCAGCATGCCCGGCGTCAGCGTCTTGAACTCGAGCATCTCCTCCTGCGTGATCACGTGGCGGCCGAACCGGCGAATGCTCAGGCAGGGCCCGTCGAGCGCCAGCGGAGGAATGATGGCGTTGACGCGCGAGCCGTCCTGCAGGCGCGCGTCCACGATCGGCTGCGCCTCGTCGATGCGGCGGCCCACCTGCGACACAATCTTCTCGATGATGTGCAGCAGGTGCGCGTCGTCCTTGAACCGCACCGTGGTCTCTGAAAGCTTCCCGTTTCGCTCGATGTAAACTTTGTTGTAGCGGTTCACCAGAATATCGGAAATGCTCGGTTCCTTGAGCAGGGTCTCGAGCGGCCCCAGCCCCAACACCTCGTCCAAGACCTCCTCCACGATCTTGGTCTGCTCGGCCGTCGTCATGGGCACGCGCTCTTCGTCGAGCAACCGCTCCACTACGCGGCCGATCTCGGCGCGGACCCGGTCTTTGGGGATGGAAGAGACGCGGTCCAGGTTGAGCACACCGATCAGCTTGCGGTGAATCTGCGACTTCAGTTCGAAATAGCGATCGGCGCTTCGCGCGGCCACGGGCGATGCCGTTCCGCGCATAGGCAAGGGGCGATTCGGTCCCACCTGGTCTCCCTGGATTTACGCTTGGTGCGGTCGATGCGACTACAATTATATCCCGAGCCAGCGCGGCGCCGCGGCGTACACGCTCCGCTCGAAATCATGCAGGAGCCCCATGGCTTCCCGGTCGCAAAATGGCAGGAACTGCATCATGAGCACGGCACAGATGCCGCGGCGCGGGTCGATCCAGAAGAAGGTGTTCCGAATGCCCGCCCACGCCAGGCTTCCGGCGGAACGGCCACCTTCGTAGGCCTTCGCGTTGATCAAGAACCCGAAGCCGAAGCCGTCGGTGAAGCCGGGGTGGAAATCGACGTCGCTCGAATTCTCGGGATTGACGCTCTTCAATTTGCCGGCGCTCAAACCCCCGATCCGGTTGGATGCCATCAAGTCGACGGTTCGCGGCCGGAGGACCTGTTGCCCGTCGCCCGCGCTCCCGCGCCGCAGAATCATTTGCATGAAGCGCACGTAGTCCCTGGGCGTCGAGTTCAATCCGCCGCCTCCGTTGTAGGACTTGGGGGGAGCGGGCGGCGTGCGCGGAGACTCTTTCAAAGAGCCATCGCCTTGCCGCTGCCAGACGCTTATCAGGCGGTCGAACTTGTCCTCCGGGACCATGAAACTGGTGTCTTTCATGCCCAGCGGCCGCAGGATGTTCCGCTGGAAATACTCTTCCAGCGTCTGCCCGCTGACCGCTTCCACCAGCCGCCCGGCCCAATCCATGCTGGTTCCGTACTCCCAACGCGTCCCCGGCTCGAACATCAACGGGTCAACCGGCGCGACCGTATCCGGATCGAGGAGAGCGGCGTGCTTGAGGTACCGCACCAGGTTCGCATCCCAATTCTCGTAGACGAAACCCGAGGTGTGGGTCAACAGGTGCCGCAGCAAAACCGGCTTGCGGGCGGGACGAAGCGCCGGCTTATTGGTCGCCTTATCGAAGCCTTCGAGAACCTGGAGCTTGCCCAACTGTGGAAGATGTTTGGCCACGGGTTCGTCGAGCCCGAGCTTCCCCTGCTCGACGAGCTGCATGGCCGCCACGGCGGTCACGGGCTTGGTCATGGAGGCGATGCGGAAGATCGAATCGATGGTGGCATCGATGCCCGAAGCGGAGTCCCGCTTGCCGAAAGCGCCCTCATAGAGCGTCTTCGACGCCGTGGCAACCATGGCGGCGGCGAGCGGTATCGCCCGGCCCTTCACGGCCGCACGAAGGGTTTCATCCAGGCCGTCGGCAGCCGACAGAACTCGGGTTCGCGTGCCGAAGAGGAGCGCCAGCGCGCCGAAATCCCGCCGGGCGATTAGGGACATGCTGTCTTTCATATCACATTTCGTGGGCCATTGCGCCGGCCACCGGCGGCAGAGCCCGCCGGTGCAGTAGAGTGGTGAACATGATGCCAAACAGTCTCTCCAGGGTCCGCCCGTGGGCGCTGCCAGTCTTGTTGGCGGCGTGGAGTTTCGCGTTCGCGGCCCAGCCGGCTAAGACGGTGATCCTGGTGCGCCATGCCGAACGGGCCGGCGGCATGGGCGCGGACGTGGGGATTAGCGAAGCCGGACGATGCCGCGCCGAGGCGCTGGCGCGTATGCTGGCCGATGCCAACGTGAAGCGCATCTACACCAGCGAGGTAGCACGCACCCAGCAAACGGCCGAGCCGCTGGCGACGAAGCTCCACATTCGTCCGGAGGTGGTTCCGGCCAAGGACACCGAGGGCCTGGTGGCGAAGCTGCGAGCGGGAGCGCCGGACGAAGTGGTTTTGGTCGTGGGACACTCCAACACCGTGCCGGATATCATCAAGCTGCTGGGCGGGGGAAGCGTGCCGCCCATCAGCGACGGCGAGTACGACCGCCTGTTCGTCGCCACCCTCACGCATCCGAACCAGGCTACGTTGGTCACGCTGCGCTACGCGGGCTGTGGGCAATGACCGAAGTCCCATACGTTCACGGCTACTCCGCCCGCGAGGCGGATCGCCTGGCCGACCAGGCCAACACGCTGAGCGAACTGCTTCACCACGACACCGTGTACCCGCCGGGGAGCCTGGTGCTCGAGTGCGGCTGCGGCACGGGGGCGCAGACGGTTCTTCTCGCTGCGCGAAATCCGGGGGCACGGATTGTGGCCGTAGACATCTCGGCCGCCTCGCTCGAACAGGCCCGTGCGCGGACGGCGGCGGCGGGCCACCAGAACGTCGAGTTCCGGACGGCGAACCTGTTTGACCTGCCTTTTGGCGAAGAGCACTTCGACCATGTCTTCCTCTGCTTCCTGCTGGAGCACGTGGCGGAGCCGGCCGCGGCTCTCAGAGCCATGAAGCGGGTTCTGCGCCGCGGCCAGACGATCACGGTGATTGAGGGCGACCACGGGTCCTGGTATTGCCATCCGCGGACGCCGGACGCCTCGCGGGCCGTCCAGTGCCTGGTGGATGTCCAAGCCCGCTTCGCCGGTGACGCTCTCATTGGCCGGCGGCTTTATCCGCTGCTCACGGAGGCCGGGTTCCGCGACGTGCGGGTTAGCCCGCGGATGGTCTATGTGGACGACAGCCGGCCCGATCTGGTGGAGGGCTTCTCCAAGAACACGTTCATCGCCATGGTGGAAGGAGTCCGCGATCAGGCGCTCTCGCTCGGGATCGTCGATCCACGCACGTGGGAGAGAGGCATCGCGGATCTGTACCGTGCGACGGAGCCCGGCGGGACCTTCTGTTACACGTTCTTCAAGGCCACAGCCTCGCGATAGACCCCCGGCCCTTTGATATAATCGGCTCCGGTGAGGAGAAATGTCTGTGTTTGATCCGACTTCCCGCAGGTTCTTCCTCGGCGCGCTGACAGCCGCCGCCGCAACGCGCGTTTGGGGCGCAAACGACAAGATCAACGTGGCCATCATAGGCCTCGGTGGCCGGGGTACGAATCACTTGAATGCATACCCGCGCCTCGCCGACGCGCGAGTGGCCGGGCTCTGCGACATCGACCAGGCTGCCCGGGAGAGGGCCCAGGCGACCCTCCAGAAAATCACCAGCGGCGAGAAGGCCAAGGAATTCGAGGACATGCGGGAGGCGTTCGCCGACCCCGGCATCGACGCCGTCTCGATTGCGACGCCCAACCACTGGCACGCACTGGCCACCATCTGGGCGTGTCAGGCGGGCAAGGATGTCTACTCCGAGAAGCCGGCCTGCTACAACATCTATGAAGGCCTGCGGATGGCGCAGGTGGCCAATGAAACCAAGCGCATGGTGCAGATCGGATCGCAGCACCGCAGCATGCCTTTCAAGATCAGGGCGATCGAGGCCATGCAGGGCGGCCTGATCGGTAAGATCTACCTGGCCAAGGGGCTGTGCTTCAAGCGCCGCCAGTCGATCGGTCACAAGGCGGACAGCCCCGTGCCGCCGGGTGTGAACTGGGATTTGTTCCTGGGGCCCGCGCCCCTGCGTCCGTTCAACGAATTGCGTTTCAAGTACAACTGGCACTGGTTCTGGGACACCGGCAACGGCGATATCGGCAACCAGGGCGTGCATGAGATCGGTATCTGCCGGTGGGGTTTGGGCGACCCCGAGTGGCCCAAGAGCGCGTTATCGAGCGGCGGCAAGTACGCTTATGACGACGATCAGGAGACGCCCAACACGCAGCTCGCCAGCTACGATTACGGCGGGCGCGAGATCGTGTTCGAGGTGCGCGGCATCCTGACCGGCGGCGAAGGCACGCCGGTGCGCCGAGGTGGTCGCGGAGCACCGGCCGGCCCTCCCGCCGCCAACGCCAACCCCGCCAGCACTCCCAACAACGTCACCATCGGCAATCTTTTTTACGGAAGCGAAGGCTGGGCGTCGATGGGTGACCAGGGGTTCCAGGCGTACAAGGGCGAGAGCAGCGAACTGGTGATGGAAGAGCGGCCCGAGCGCGGTCCGGGAAGCGACGGCACGAGCCTGCACATGGAAAACTTCCTGGCGGCCTGCCGCTCACGAAACGTCAAGGATCTTCACGACCCGATTTCCAACGCGCACTTCAGCGCCGGTCTGTGCCACCTGGCCAACATCAGCTACCGCACCGGACACAAGCTCAATCTGGGGCCGGGCCCGCGCTTCACCGGCGACCCGGAAGCCGACAAGTTGATCACGCGCCAGCCCTACCGCAAACCGTACGTGGTGTGAGGCGGCGGCTTTCACCCTGGACTTCAATTCCGAAGTGTGTTGCGCGAGAGCTAGTTGCCGATCGCGTCCAGGGCCGCTGGGGCGATGGTTTCTTCGGTCCGCGCATATTCGCCAACCGCGCCGGGGGCCGATCCCAGCAATCCGCGCACGCGCTTTTCCGCCGCTGCCGTGTCCTTTTCGCGGCGGACCACTTCGTACAGTCTGGCCTCCGTGTCGAGATCCTGCTTGATCTTGGCTTCCGCTGCGCCCGAGGCGCGTGCGGACTCGGAATCCTGCTGGAGCAAAACGCGGTCGCCGGGCGCGCCGCCGCCTGCCATCAGCACGACGAACGCCGCCTGCCCGGCTTTTGCCGCGGCGAGTGATGCGATGGCGCAGCCCTCGCTGTGTCCCATGAGGCCGATGCGGGCGGGGTCGATCTCCTTGCGACTCTTCAAAAACTCGATGCCCGCCAGCACGGCGAATCCGAGCCGCGTCAGGTAGTCGGAGAGCACCAGAAACGGCGCGTGCCCCATGTACGATTCGTCGCGATCGTGGCCACCGGAGCCGGCTATGAGAAACGCCGCCGGGAAAGGGCCGCGGGATTTGGGGTACGTCAGCGGGCCCGCGAGCTTGACGCCCGTAACCCGATCGTCCGGCCCTCGACATCGAGCTTGCGAATCGGCAGCTTGGCCCTCTGCTCGACGCTCTCGAGCACGCCGCCGTCTTTTTGCACGCGCAGAACCAGGTGAAGGGCGGCCGGCCCGGTGTGCAACTCACCTAGCCACAGGCCCGTCAGGTCCCGTGGCTGCGCGGCCAGCGTCAACCGGAACAACAACATGAAGCAGACGAGTCTCGGCATGGGTGAGTCCGTTCTAGAGCATCCCCAGGGGGACGTCGTGATTGGGCGCGGGGAAAGCGCGGTCGAGGGCGGCAATATCTGCGGGTGAAAGCGTCCAGCCCGAGCCGCCGGCATTCTCGCGCGTGTGCTCGGGCTGGCCGGCTTTCGGAATCGTAAAGACATCCGGGAAGCGCGTGAGGAAGTTGAGGATGACCTGCCGGACCGTGCGTCCGTTGCGTTGCGCAACTTCCGCCAGCACACGGCCGGCTGGGGAATCCAGGCGCGGGAGCGCTTCGTGTCCGAAGGGCGAGTAGGCCACCACCGCGATCTGGCGCTCCTGGCAATACGGGATCAGCTTGCGCTCGATACCGCGGTCGCGCAGGTGGTAGAGAACCTGGTTCGCTGCCAGCTTCTGGTGGCGCAACGCGGCCTGGGCGGCTTTCACTTGCGGAACGTCGAAGTTGCTGACTCCGGCGAAACGGATCTGGCCCTCGTCGATCAGGCGCTCCATGGCGCGCATGGTGTCGGCCAGCGGATAGCTGCCCTCCCAGTGCAGGAGATAGAGGTCGAGGTGGTCCGTGCCGAGCTTGGCGAGGCTCCGCTCGCAAGCGCGCAGCGTGCCGTCGTAGCTGGCGTTCGAGGGCAGGACTTTGCTGACCAAGAAGACCTCATCGCGGCGCCCGGCGATCGCTTCGCCGGTGAGTTTCTCGGCGCGGCCATTGCCGTACATCTCCGCGGTGTCGATGTGCGTGAGGCCGAGATCCATGCCCACGCGCAGGGCCTCCACGGCGCGCCGCTCGCTGTCGCGGGGGCCTTCGATCATCCAGGTGCCTTGTCCGATGACGGGGACTTCGACGCCGGTCCAGCCGAATGCACGTTGCGTCACGACGCCATTATCGCGCAACGGCGCCTGACCATTCTGGGGCAGGGCACCCAGGACGTGATTATTGCTTGCCGCTCGACTGCTCTTTCGCCGCGCGCGTCGCCAGCTCGTCGCAGCGGTTGTTGTCCGCGTGGGTCGCGTGACCCTTGGTCCAGGTCCAGGTGGTCTTGTGGCGCGTCGCCAGCTCGTCGAGCTCCTGCCAGAGGTCCTGGTTCACCACCGCCTTCCTGGCGGCAGTCATCCAGTTCTTGCGCTTCCAGGCGTGAATCCAGAGGGTGATCCCGTTCTTCACGTACTCGGAATCGGTGACCACTTCCACCTCGCAATCCTCGCGCAGCGCCCGCAGCCCCTGGATGGCGGCGGTCAGCTCCATGCGGTTATTGGTGGTATGGGGCGAACATCCCCACATCTCCTTCTTGTGGTGGTCGTAGCGCAGGATGGCCGCCCAGCCCCCGCGGCCGGGATTTCCCAGGCACGAGCCATCGGTGATGAGCCGGACCTTTCTCACCGCGCCGCCGCCTCGCCCAGGAAGAATTCGTCCACCAATCCGACGATGGCGGACGCCGCACACGCCCGGTGTATCGACGCGCGAAGCTGCCCGCCGTGCCGTACGCCGTGCGTGAAATAAGTGGCGAACTGTTTCATCTTGCCCACCGTATCCTTCTCGTTGTGTTCCATCAGCATGGCGTAATACCGCCGCATCATGTCGTAGCGGTCGTGCTCGCTCGGCTGGTCGTACGCGCCGGTCTCCAGGTACTGGCCGATCTGCCGGAAAATCCATGGATTGGCGGACGCCGCGCGCCCAATCATGACGGCATCGCAGTTGGTCTCGCGCACCATGCGGACGGCGTCTTCCGGCGTGAACACATCGCCGTTGCCGATCACCGGAATTTTGACCGCCGCCTTCACCTCCGCGATGCGCCGCCAGTCGGCCGCTCCGGCAAAGCCCTGCTCCCGCGTGCGCGGATGCAGCGCCACGGCCTGCAAGCCGCACTCCTCCGCCAGCTTCGCCATGCGCACGGCGACCAGTTCCTCATCGTTCCAACCGGCGCGATACTTCATGGTGAACGGAATCGCGATGGCTTTCCGCACCTCGCGCAGCAGTCGCTCCACCAGCGGCAGGTCGCGCAGCAACCCCGATCCGCCGTTGCATTTCACCACTTTGTTGACCGGGCAGCCGAAGTTGATGTCGAGGATGTCGAACCCCAGGTCCTCACAGACGCGCGCGGCATCCGACATGACGGCCGGATCGGCGCCGAAAAGCTGTGCCGAAATGGGGTGCTCCTCGGGATCGAAGGCCAGGTACTTCAGAGTCCTGGTCGGCTTGCGCGCGCCGAGCGAAGCGCTTACGCCGTGGGAGCTTGTGAATTCGGTCATGATCAGCCCGCACCCGCCCAGATTGCGTATGAACCGCCGGAAAACGGTGTCGGTGACGCCCGCCATGGGGGCCAGCACCGTGGCGGGAGCAATGTTGACCGCTCCGATCGACAAGTGGGTGGGGAAAGGAAACATGGCCAACCTTAACCAATCTTAACGGTTACCAGCGGGAAACGGAACTGCGGGTAGTCGGAGCAGGCGCCTGCGAGCGCCCCTCACCCTCACCGAAGGGTTGTAGCGGCTGTTATCTTGCCACCGGCCGATGCTACTGTGCTAGCTTCTTAGTTGGAATGCGACTTTCCGCTGCGTTAACCATCAGTGTCCTGAGCGCCGCCATCTGCCTGTGTGCACAAGGGCAGGACACCCCCGCCAAGGGCGCGCCAATCGAAGCCAAGGGCCTGCCGCCTCGAGCGACTCCGGCCGATTACCAGGCCCAGGTTCAGGCGGGCGCCGTGACGGTTGCGGCCGAGTTCAAGGGACACTCGGTCCCCACGCCGCAAGGTCCCCTCTCCACGGAAGACTTTGTGGTGGTCGAAATGGGGTTGTTCGGTCCGCCGGACGCGCGCATGAAGATATCCGCCGACGACTTCTCGCTCCGCATCAACGGCAAGAAAGCCCCCTTGCCCACCCGGCCATTCGGGATGGTGCTCAGCTCGGTCAAAGATCCTGAGTGGGCACCGCCTGAACCAGCCAAATCGAAATCGAAAACCAGCTTGGGCGGCGGCGGTGGGCAGGGCGAGGCCGAGGGGCCGCCCCCACCAGTCAAGATCCCGATAGAGGTACAGCGCGCGATGGCACAGCGCGTTCAAAAGGCCACGCTTCCGGAAGGCGACCGGCCCCTTCCCCAGGCGGGACTGATTTACTTCCAGTACCGCGGCGGGGCCAAGGGCATCCATTCGGTCGAGCTGATCTACGAGGGTCCCGCGGGAAAGGCCACCCTGGCGCTCCAGCCATAGCGCCTCGCCAGCGCGAAGACTCCTTAACAAGCCATAACATTAACTTCAATTCAGACCCGCAACGCGCATTCCGCGCCCCGCGTTCCACTGCACAGGGAGGTAAGAACGAGATGAAACGGAAGCTGCTGCCCCTCGCCTCTGTGCTGCTGGGCACAATTCTGAGCGCTTGCGCCGTGGACGGCGGTTATGCCGTGCGGTACGGCCCGCCTCCGCCGCCCAGATACGGAATGGCCGGTGTGGCCCCCGGCCCAGGCTATGTCTGGACCGACGGATTCTGGGAATCGCGCGCCGGCAACTGGTCCTGGGTGGGCGGCCGCTGGGTTCGCCCGCCCCGCCCGCGAGCCGTCTGGGTGCCGGGCTCTTGGTCGCAGACGCACCGCGGCTGGACGTTTCGCCGTGGCTACTGGCGGTAGCCATCAGGTCGCTGCGTTGACAGACGGGGCACCCTCTGGGCCCGCGAGAACCGAGAGACCCTGTTGCCATCCGCGGCTGTGAGACGACGGACCGGTGGGGCGAACGGCAGCGGGGAGTCGCACCACGGCATAGTACCAGCGAAGCGTTCGAACGAAGGCCGGGGAGGGCCGCCTGCCCCACGGCGCTACCTACCCACTCATGGAGCCTAGGAATTCGGCGTTGCTGCGGGTTTTGCCCAGCTTGTCGAGAAGCAGCTCCATGGTTTCCACCGGGGAGAGCGGGTTCAGCACCTTGCGCAGAATCCAGACGCGGTTGAGCTCCTCCTTGGGGAGCAGCAGCTCTTCCTTGCGCGTGCCGCTCTTGTTGATGTCGATGGCGGGGAATACGCGCTTATCCACGAGCTTGCGCTCGAGGTGGATTTCCATGTTGCCGGTGCCTTTGAACTCCTCGAAAATCACGTCGTCCATGCGGCTTCCGGTGTCGATCAGGGCCGTCGCCACAATACTCAGCGAGCCGCCTTCCTCGATGTTGCGCGCCGCGCCGAAGAAACGCTTGGGGCGCTGCAAGGCGTTCGAATCCACGCCGCCCGAGAGCACCTTGCCGGAGGGCGGAACGATGGTGTTGTAGGCGCGCGCCAGGCGGGTGATGGAATCGAGCAGGATCACCACGTCGCGCTTGTGCTCCACCAGCCGCTTGGCCTTCTCGATCACCATCTCGGCCACCTGCACGTGGCGCGTGGCGGGCTCGTCGAAGGTGGAGCTGATCACCTCGCCGCGCACGCTGCGCTGCATGTCGGTGACTTCCTCGGGACGCTCGTCGATGAGCAGCACAATGAGAGTGATCTCGGGGTGGTTGGTGGTGATGGAGTTGGCGATGCTCTGCAGGAGCATGGTCTTGCCGGTGCGCGGGGGCGAAACGATCAAGCCGCGCTGTCCCTTCCCGAGGGGTGTCAGCAGGTCCATCACGCGGCCGGAATAGTTCTCCTTGACGGTTTCCAGCTTGACGCGCTCGTTGGGGTAGAGGGGCGTCAGGTTGTCGAAGAAGATCTTGTTGCGGGCTTCCTCGGGCGGCTCGAAATTGATGGCGTCNNATGGTGTCGCCGGTGCGCAGATCGAATCGCCGGATCTGCGAAGGAGAGACGTAGACGTCGTCCGGGCCGGGCAGGTAGTTGTACTCGGGCGCGCGCAGAAAACCGAAACCGTCGGGCAGGCACTCGAGCACGCCTTCGGAAAAGATCAGCCCGCTCTTCTCGGCCTGGGTCTGGAGGATCTTGAAGATCAACTCCTGCTTGCGCAGGCCGGCGGCGCCGGAGATCCCCATGTCCTTGGCCACCTGGTTGAGCTTCTGGATGCTCATGTCTTTCAGCTCGACCAGGTCCAGCGTGGGGGTTCCGTTCTTGACGCCTTGGGCAGCCTTGCGGCGCTGGTGGCCGGGCCCGCTCTGCGTCAGGGACGGCGGCGGTTCGGGAGGCGCGGCGGCCGCGGGCGGATCGGCGGGTTTAGCTTCGGCGGCGGGCGGCGGGGCCGCGGCTTTCCCCTGAGATCGCTCGGGACGGTCGCCGGCGGATTTTTCGGTCGTTTCGGAAGGGGCAGGCTGTTTCTCAGCCGCCTTTTCGGTGGGTTTTTCCTGCGGCGGGGTGTCTCCTACCGTGGGTTCAGTGTCTTCGATATTGCTTGCCAAGTTTCCCTCACTCCCCGGCCGGTTGTGGCCGAGAACGGCAACGGCTCTACGCCCTCCTCGCGGATGGCGCGCAAACCGCGCTCTTGTTCAGATTGATTCAATTTGTCGAACTTTGTGGCGATTACCAGGTACGGTCTGCCTTGATACTCGAGCCACCGCTTCAGGTCCAGGTCGTTGGCCATCCATCCGCGGCGGGCATCCAGTATCAGGCAGCAAAGCTTGAGAGTTTCCCTCTCCTCGAAATAGCGCTCAATCAGCTTCTTCCATTCCAACTGCCGCCCTGGCGGCACGCGGGCATATCCATATCCGGGAAGATCGACGAAGTAGAAGGCTTCCTCGATACGAAAGAAATTAATCGTCTGCGTACGACCCGGCGTGCTGCTGGTGAACGCCAGCCCTTTGTGCCCCACCAGGGCGTTCATCAGGCTGGATTTCCCTACGTTACTTCTTCCCAAAAATGCGATCTCCGGCAGCCCGTCGGAGGGAAACATCTGCGGGCTGGCGGAACTGACTACGAATTCGGCTTTCAAGGAACCGGGCGACCCCATAGACAGGCCCCAAGGCCTGTCCCACTCAATGCGCTACAGTCTCCTCTGCGGGTTGCCCCTCGACCACCGGAATGGGCGCGGGCATCGGCAGCGCCACCAGCCCGCGTTCCAAAGCGATTTTCAGCACTTCATCCATCGAATCCACAAAATGCAGCTTCATGGTTTGCTTGATGGCGTCCGGGATGTCCGGGAGGTCCTTCTCATTCTCCCGGGGCACGATTGCTTCCAGAATGCCATGGCGATGGGCCGCCATCAACTTTTCTTTCAGCCCGCCGATTCCGAGCACCTTGCCGCGCAAGGTGATCTCGCCCGTCATGGCCACATCGCCGCGCACCGGAATGCGCGTGAGCGCGCTACAGATGGTGGTGGCGAGGGTGATGCCGGCCGAGGGGCCGTCCTTGGGAATAGCGCCCTCGGGGACGTGGATGTGAACGTCGAGGTTGCGGTAGAAATCGCGCGGTAACCCGAACTGGTGCGCGCGGGAGCGGATGTAGCTCATGGCCGCCTGCGCCGATTCCTGCATCACATCGCCCAATTTTCCGGTGATGGTGAGCTTACCTTTGCCTTCCATCAGAGTGCATTCCACGGTCAGAAGCTGGCCGCCGACCTCGGTCCACGCGAGGCCGGTGGCGGCCCCCACTTCGTTCTTCTTCTCGATCTGGAGGTCGCGGAACTTCCACGGTCCCAGCAACTCGGGCAGCTTGTCGCCCGTCATCACCACTTTGGAAACCGTCTTTTTCTCCTTGCCGCTCTCGCTATTCACCACCTGGCGCGCCACCTTGCGGCACAGGTTGCCGATTTCGCGCTCCAGGTTGCGGACGCCGGCCTCGCGCGTGTAGTACTGGATCAACCCGTTCAAACCATCGTCCGCGAACTCGATCCGGTCTTTCCCCAGTCCGGTCTGCTCCATCTGCTTGCGCACCAGGAACCGCTTGGCGATCTCCATCTTCTCCAGTTCCGTGTAGCCGGAGAGCCGGATCACTTCCATGCGATCCTGGAGCGCCGGAGGAACCGTGTGGAGAACGTTGGCCGTGGCGATGAAGAAGACCTGGCTTAGATCATACTCCACATCCAGGTAGTGGTCAACGAACATGAAGTTCTGCTCGGGGTCGAGCACTTCGAGCAGCGCGGCCGAAGGGTCGCCGCGGAAGTCCATGGACATCTTGTCCACTTCGTCGAGCATGAAGACCGGGTTGCGGGTTCCGGCTTTCTTCATCATCTGGATGATCTGGCCCGGCAGGGCGCCGATGTAGGTGCGCCGGTGGCCGCGGATCTCCGCCTCGTCGCGGACGCCGCCCAGGGACAGGCGGACGAACTTGCGGCCGGTGGCCCTGGCGATCGACATGCCCAAAGAAGTCTTGCCCACGCCCGGAGCCCCGACAAAGCACAGGATGGAGCCCTTGGGGTTCTTCACCAGCCGGCGCACCGCCAGGAACTCGAGGATGCGCTCCTTGATCTTCTCAAGGCCGTAGTGATCGGTTTCCAGCACGTTTTCGGCGAACTTGAGGTCGCGGATCTCCTTGGACTTCTTTTTCCACGGGACGGCCAGCAGCCAGTCGAGGTAGTTGCGGGAAACCGTGGATTCGGCCGACATGGGCGGCATGTTCTCGAGCCGCTTGAGCTCGGCCAGGGCCTTTTCCAGGGCGTCCTGGGTCATGCCGACGGTCTCGATGCGCTTTTTGAGCTCGTCGAGCTCGCTCTTTTCGCCGCGGCCCAGCTCTTTCTGAATGGCCTTGATTTTCTCGTTCAGGTAATACTCTTTTTGCGCCTTTTCCATCTGGCGCTTCACCCGGCCCTGAATGGTGCGGTCGACATTGAGCTTCTCGATTTCGATGTCGAGCATCTCGGCCACGCGCGTCAGGCGGTCGATGGGGTCGAAGATCTCCAGCAACTCCTGCTTCTCTTCTATGGTGAGCTGGAGGTTGGCGCCCACGGTGTCCGCCAGCTTGCCGGGCTCGTCCACGCGGAGGGCCGCGATCATGGTCTCGTAATTCAGGTTCTGGCTCAGCTTGACATACTGCTCGAAGAGACCGGTGACCCGGCTGATCAGCGCATCGAGCTGCGGGCCGGCTTCGACGCGGAAAGCCGATGTGCGTACGATGGCGCGGAAAAACCCTTCCTCGTCGGAGACCGATACCACCTTGGCCCGTTCCACGCCTTCCACCAGAACCTTGATATTGCCGTCCGGCAGTTTGAGGCTCTGGACAATGTTGACGATGGTGCCGACGCTGTAAATCTCGTTCGGCTTGGGCTCGTCGATGGAGGCGTCGTGCTGGCTGGCAAGAAAGATCTTCTTGTCGCCCGCCATGGCCTCTTCGAGCGCCCGCACACTGGATTCCCGCCCCACCACAAACGGGGTCATCATGTACGGAAAGATGACCACGTCGCGGATGGGCATCATCGGCAGACGTTTTGTTTCGGATTTTTCCTTTGAAGTAAGCATTTGTATTCCGCAGGGGGACTGACCCTGCTCCTGAGCGGTTTCCGGTAGGGGTCGGGCATCCGACTTCGCAACGGACAAGTCGCCCGACCCGTGCAGGGCCGGGCGTGCCCGGCCCCTATCCGGCCTTTTCTAATATTGTAAGACTGATTTTCTGCGCCAGCACCATCTCTTTGGTGACGTTGAACTCGCGGACTTTCTTATAAGAAGGCAGGTAGTACATCAGATCGAGCATCAAGTCCTCGAGAATCATGCGCAACCCCCGCGCCCCCACCTTGCGCTCCATGGCCAAGTCGGCAATCGACTCCAGGGCGTCGTCGCTGAACCTCAGCCGCACGTTCTCAAAGTCAAAGAGCTTCTGATACTGCTTCACAATGGCGTTCTTGGGCCGGGTCAGAATCTGGATCAGGGCCGAGCGGTCCAGATCCTGAAGCACCGCCGTTACCGGAAGACGGCCGATGAACTCGGGAATAAAGCCAAACTTGATCAGATCGACGGGCTGGACCAGGGAAAGAAGATCGATGTCCCGCCGCGATCCGGAGCCGGAAAGCCTGACGCCGCTCTTCTCTTCTTCCGGAAGGAAGCCCATGGACTTCTTGCCGGTGCGGCGCCCGATCACCTTCTCCAGCCCCACAAACGCGCCGCCACAGATAAACAGGATGTTGGTAGTGTCCACCGGCGTGAATTCCTGGTGGGGGTGCTTGCGTCCGCCTTGCGGCGGAACGTTGGCGACCGTTCCCTCGAG
>PLMF01000167.1 GCA_003142355.1 Bryobacterales bacterium | reverse complement strand
CGTTCCCCCACCGGCATCTTGCGGCCCGGCCGGACGAGAGCCTCCCAGTCCCGCCCATCCGGGCTCACAGCGCGCAGCAGGAACACCTCCACTTCTCCGCTCAAATACTCACGCCGTTTGGGATTCTTTTTGCCGATGGGCAGCGCGTGCACGCCCGCGCGCCGTCCGAACAACCTGGCCGGAAACACGCGGGAGTCGTTCAGGACGAGGCAATCCCCTGGGGCCAGGAACTCGGGGAGATCGCGAAACTGCCGGTCTTCCCAGCGCCGCTCCGCGCGATGGAGCACCAGCATCCGCGCACCCGCGCGATCCGCCAGCGGCTCTTGCGCGATCAACTCGCCGGGCAATTCGTAATCGAAGGCCGCCAGATCCATCTCAGCCTTCACTGTAGCGGAAACAGCTCCCCCTGCTCCTCCGCGTCCCCAATGCGGATATCAGGACCCCCACCTCCGCAGACGGTCCCCAGCCGTGATACGCTTTCAATTAATGCAGATTTCGGATGTCTACCTCGGGCTAGGCGAAGAAGCGTTCGGACAACTGGTCCGCGGCATCTCCATCGGCAAGCTGAAAACCTACCAGATCTACGAAGGCTTTAAGGTGCGGGCGCACCTCCTCAAGGTGAACACGGAGTTCTTGCGCAAGTCCGTGCCCCGGTTCTGGGCGCGGATCGCCGGGGGGGAGGAAGACTTCGCCAAAGACCTGGCCCAGGCAGTACTGGTGTCGCACATCGACATGATCACGGCGGTGCTCGACTTCGTTGGGGTGCCGCACGAGAACGGTTTCTTCGCCAAGAAAATGGATCCGAAACCGTATTTCACCGAGGGTTGGGAGGACCGGGTTCTCGAGAAGTTTCGCGGCCAGTACCCGGAACCGCTCCTGCTCTTCTATATCAACCATTTGAGGTGGGAAACGCTGGAAGCCAGCGAACCGTATCGCCTGGCGTCTCCCAGCACGGCTTGAGTTCGGCTTGTGGCGTGCAGATAGATGAATGAATGATGACTGTTCCCGGACGGAACCCGTTGCCACAGGCCCAGAGCCGAACCCCGATTTGTCGCGGAACTCATTGTCAGAGAGTGAGATGCGAGTAAGTATCCGCCCGTTGACAGGAGCGTCTGCTTGACCTGGGGTTGTTGGATTTTCAAGCACCGGGATCGACTCATGGGGGATAAGCCCCAATTGAGGTGCTTAACTCCGGGAACGAATTGGCCGCCAAAACACGCGAGGTGCCAGACATGAACCATTGCGATTTCCATTATTCACATTTATTGCCCAAGAAACCGGGCATTCTCCCGCTAGAGGAGACGATGACGAAACAGTGCCGCCGGTGTGGCGCGCCGTTCGTCACGCGGTCCCGGATACGGAAGCGTTGCGATGCATGTCAGACCATCGTCTCGGCGGAGAAGCAGAAGAAGGCCAATGAGCGCCTGAAGGCACGCCGCGCGGCCCGGCGCACGTGCCTGTTGCAGGCCAGCTAGCTGGTCCAGCCGGCGGGCTCGTGCCATGGGCCGGAGCCCAGCTTGAGCAAGGTCACGATTGCCTGCGCTTCGGCCGACCGGCCTTCCCCCACGGGTCCCAACTGTTCGGCAGTCTTGAACTTGACCGAGACCCGGTCCGGGGCGAGCGCGAGTGTCTCCGCCAGTTTCTCCCGAATTGCCTGCCGGTAGTCGTTCAGCTTGGGCCGTTCCAGGACCACGGTGGAATCCACGTTCACAATGCGGTACCCTAGCGCTTCCGCGAGGTCCTTGGCGTGGCGCAGAAAAACCAGGCTGTCGCAGCCCTTCCAGCGAGGGTCGGAATCGGGGAAATGCACGCCGATGTCGCCGAGGGCGGCCGCCCCCAGAACCGCATCGGTAATGGCGTGGGCGAGGACGTCCGAGTCCGAGTGCCCCTCGAGGCCGAATTCGCTGGGCACCGTGACGCCGCCCAGGATGAGCGGCCGGCCGGCGGCCAAGCGGTGCGCGTCCCATCCCAGCCCGGTCCGGATCTCGCTCAAGGCTGGACTTCCTTGGCGATCTCTTCATGAAAGAAGAGGCGCGCCAGGTCCATATCGCCGGGTTTGGTGATCTTGATGTTGCGATCGCTGCCCAGCACCACGCTCACTTCCACGTCCAGGCGCTCGACCATGCTGGCCTCGTCGGTGCCGAGGAAGCCGTCCTGACGCGCCAGCTCGAAAGCGCGCGCCAGCAGATCGTAGTGGAAGACCTGTGGCGTCTGCGCCATCACCAGTTTCTCCCGCGGCAGCGTCGCCCGGATGCGCACACGGCCGGTGGCGCGGCTCACCTGCTTCACCGTATCCACCACCGGCACGCCCACGATGGCGGCGCCGGTCTCGGCCGCTTCGTCGAACACTTGGCGGATGGTTTCCGGATCGATGAACGGCCGCACGGCGTCGTGGACTGCCACCAGGGGAGTTTCCGGACCCAGGGTCGCGAGCGCGTTCTCGACCGACTGCTGCCGGCTGTTGCCGCCTTCGACGGTGCGCACGCAGCGGCCGGGAAACTCCCGCGCCAGCATCCCGCCGACCCACTCCAGATCCTCCGCGCGCACCGCCACTACGATCTCAGCCACGCGGTCCGAAGCCGCAAACTTGCGCACCGTATGAACCAGGATGGGCGAGCCTTCCAGCAGCATGAACTGCTTGCGGCTGGTACCGGTTTTCTCGGCGGAGCCCTTCCCCATGCGGGTGCCCAGGCCCGCCGCGGGTAATATCACGGCGACTTGCATATGCATTACGATTCTATCGTGGTTCCTTCCGGGCCGACGTTGGTCATGGGCTGCGGGTCGCTCTTGCGCACCGGGCGGTCGTGCCTTTCCGCACCCGCCGCCGCCGCGTGCACGCGCTCGTCGAACTTGCCGAAAATCATCTTCCCCGCGGTGGTCTGGAGCACGCTGGTGACGGCGATGTCGATGGTTTTGGAGATCATCTTCTTGGCGTTGTCCACCACCACCATGGTGCCGTCGTCCAGGTATGCCACGCCCTGGTTGTATTCCTTGCCTTCCTTGAGAATGAACACCCGCATGGTCTCGCCGGGGAGCACGATGGGCTTGAGCGAGTTGGCCAGCTCGTTGATGTTCAGCACCTCGACGCCGTGAAGTTGCGCCACCTTATTCAGGTTGAAGTCGTTGGTAACGACCTTGCAGTCGTAGAGCTTGGCCAGCTCGATGAGCTTCATGTCTACTTCGCGGACGTGCACGAAGTCCTCCTCCACGATCTGGACGCTGAGATGCGCCATTTTTTGGATGCGCTGGAGGATGTCCAGGCCGCGCCGGCCGCGATTGCGCTTCATGGAATCGGCCGAATCGGCCACCAGTTGCAGCTCGCGCAGAACAAACTGCGGAATCACCAGGACGCCGTCCAGGAAGCCGGTCTCGGCGATATCCGCGATGCGGCCGTCGATGATGACGCTGGTATCCAGGATTTTGAACGACTTCTTCGACGACTTCTCGCCGCCGAAGATTCCGCCGAGGGCGCCGAGGTTGAGCATATCTCCCTTCTTGGCTCCCACGATCATGCCGACGTAGGTCATCCACAACAGGAGACACACTTGCAGAAAGGGCGGCGCACCCGCCTGGCTGAGCACCAGCGACATCAGAAAGGCGCCGGCGATCCCCAGTACGGAGCCGACGGCGGCGCCGATCAGCCGCCTCAGGCTAACCCGCTCCAGCCGGATTTCAAAGAAGATGATGCCGCCGCCCAGAATCAGACCGCCCACCGCCGCCATCTCCCGAGACTCCAGAGACGAGCCAAACGGGTGCGACAAATAGGCGGAAGTGGCGAGCACCAGGATGAAAATAGCGCGAACAATGAGTAGATCGAACAAGAGGGCACCCCCTTAGGGTGAGTTCAAGATCCAGAGTGAGCCGCATAGAACTTTGATGCTGCAAAAAACGCGGGTAACGCCGCGCCAAGAGTATAACACCTCCCGCAAGCGGGGGGACTCGATGGCGCCGCACGAATCGCCGGCGGGAGCGGCGCTCAGGAACGGCCCGGGGCGGTGGGGACGAGTTTCTCGATCTTCTGCCAAGCCACCTTGGCATCCGCCTGCTTCAGCGCTTGGAACGGGCCGAGCGCCCAGAGCAAGTCCTTGACACGGACCAACTTACTGAGGAAGGCCCGGTTGTCGACCGGCGCGGAACGCCAAGTCTCACCACCGTCTTCGCTGACCAGGAAGCCGTTATCGACGGTGATCCAGCCGCGGTTGGCACCATCGAACAGTACGCAAGTGAGCCAGCTTCTCACGGGGCTGGTTTGCGCATCCCAAGTGGATCCTCCGTCGCGGCTGCGCAGAATCTGTCCGGCGAACCCGACGGCCCAGCCGTTCTTGGCGTCGCGGAAATACACCGAGCTCAGCGACCACGACGCAGCGGAAGTCTTGATCTGCTCCCAAGTCCGGCCACCATTCGAAGTGCGGAGAATGGTCCCGGCCCAGCCCACTGCCCAACCGTGCTCCGCGTCCAGGAAGAACATGTTCTCGATGGATTGCGATGTGCCGGAGGTCTGCCGGGTCCAGGTGCGCCCACCATCGCCGGAATGAAGCAGCACGCCGGTGTAGCCCGATATCCAGCCCGACTGGCCGACGAACTCGATGTCGGTCAAGCTCTCGGTGGTCCCGGTCTGCCTCGCCTGCCAGGTTTTGCCGCCGTCCTCGGTGGCCAGCAGCAAACCGCCGTCGCCGGCCGCAAAGCCGCGATTCACGTCGGTAAACGCGATCGCGCGCAGGCGCCCCTTGGCGGCAGTGTCGCGCGCGGCCCAGGTGGCGCCGCTGTCGGTTGTGACCATTACGGTGCTTGGTTCGCAAAGCACGTAGGCCACGGAGGCAGCGGGCGAAGCCCCATCGCGGAAACGGCATGTCTCCTGCGCACCGGCCAGGGAAACACCCAGCAACGAAATGATTGCTAACCGCTTGAGCATTTTTAAATCCTCGTTAAGAAGATCCTATCGTCCGTTGATTCTAGCGCGATTGCGCGGGAAGAGGTTACCTCCACGTCACCTTGGTAACGAGCCAGGATAGCAGCAAGCGCAGAGGGGAGGCCTCACCGCAAGAACTCGCCCACCGCCTTCAAGAACAGGCCCGGCTGGTCCACAAACGTCATGTGGCCGCTCTGCGGCAGGATCACCAGTTTCGAGCCGGAGATCTTCTCGTGCATCTCGCGCGAAAGGGATGGCGCGCATTCGTCATGATCGCCTGCCGTAATCAGCGTGGGCACGGTGATGGAATGCAAGCGGTCGCCGTACTCGACCGACTTCATGTTTCCATCGATGAGGAATTCCCCGCTGGAACCCCACATCTCCCGGTACAGGTCCCACGACATGATGCCGTTTGCAACCGGATCGTAATTCGGGTCCGGGCGCCGCTGGTACAGATAGGGGAAATATGCCTCGCCCCAGGCCGCTGCCATGTAGTCGTTGGAATAGCGGTTCCGCTCGTAGACCTTGCCTCTGCCGTACAGCCCGGCCTTTTCGAGCGATTCGATCCGGTTACGCAACTCGGGGTTCATCTCCGCCACCATGCGCCGGAAAACCTCGTTCATCTTGCTGGTGCTGTGGAACGTGCTGCACAGCACCAGGTGAGTCAGGTTCCGCTGGTACTTCAACGCGTACGCCTGCGCCAGCACGCCGCCGCACGAATGCCCAAGAAGGCTGATCTTGCCCAGCTTCAGCCCCTGCCGGACGGCCTCGACGTCGTCGGCCATGTTCTCCACGGTGTAGCCGCTCGGGTCCTCCAACTTCTCGGATTTTCCAGACCCGCGCTCGTCGATAAAAACCAGCCTGTGCTGGCGGGCCAGGGGGAGCAGGTACGGGAGGAAATAGTCGTGTGACGCTCCTGGACCCCCGTGCAAGATCACGAGCGGCGTCCCCCGGCCCAGCAACTCGTAATAAATCAAGGCTCCGCGAGCGTCGATGAAGCCCGCCTCGATGGGATAGTTGGCGGGCTGTTGTGCGAAACACGCGCCCGCCAGCAGGATTGCGAACAGCGAAAGATGCGCCTTCATATGTCCTCACACTCTATCACCCCTGCCGCCCCCTCGTTTAGCGGCCCAGCCAGACGACCCCGGCGGCGATGGTCGCGACCGTCAACGGTGCGCCGACCTTGAAGTACTCCCAAAAACCGATCCGCGCTTCGTGGCGCGCTCTCTGGACTACGATCAGATTCGCGACGGAGCCGAGGATGGTCAGATTGCCCGCCAGCGTGGTAGACATGGCCAGCGCGAGCCAGGACCGAACGGGATTGCTCAGATGAGCCATGAAGGGCTTGAAAACCAGCACCGCCGGCACGTTGCTCACGACATTCGAAAGCAGGGCGGCAAAGGCGCTCAGCACCCAGATTCGCTCCAGGTGAAACTGTTGCGCGGCGCGGAACAGGTCTTCGGGCAGGGAGGTCTTCTCCACCCCTGCCACCACGATGAAGAGACCAATGAAGAGAACCAACAACGACCAATCGATCTCGCGGTAAATTTTCTCCGGTTTCACGCGCCGCGTAACCAGCAGCAGCGCGCCGGCCATGAGCGCCACTTTCGGAACCGGCCAACCGGCGAAGAAGAATGCGATCATGGCAGCCGCCACGGTCAGCGACTTCCACATCAGCACGCGGTTGATGCGCACCGGGCGTCGAGCCAGCGCGACCTTCTCCTGGAGCCGGAACTCCCGATGGTAGATGGCGGCAATCACAATTACCGTCAACACCAACCCCACCGCCGCGACCGGCGCGAGTGCCGCCGCGAAGGTCCGGTAGTGGATTCCCGAAAAACTGCCGATCATCATGTTCTGTGGATTGCCCGTAATGGTAGCCACACTCCCGATGTTGGCCGCCATCGCCACCCCCAGCAGGTAAGGCACCGCGTTGCGGCGCAGTTGGCGGGTGATTTCCAGCACCAGGGGCGTGAGCACCAGGCACATGGTGTCGTTCACGAAGAAAGCGGAGAAGAATCCGGCCACGCAAACGATGGCGGCCAGCAGGACCAGGGGCCGGTGCGCATGTTCCACCACCCACTCCGCCACCGCGCTGAAAAAACCGGATAGCCGCAGGTTGGCGACCACGATCATCATGCCGAACAGCAGGATGATGGTGTCGTAATCGATGGCGGCGAAGGCTTGCTGGAAATCGAGGACGCCGAAGGCGATCATGAGGCTGGCGCCGATGATGCACGCGCCCGTTCGATCCACGCGGAACCCCGGCAACCGGCCGATGGCCAGCACCACATAGGTGGCGAGGAAGATGAGGATGGCCGCCAAGAAACCAGCTTACGCCATCCGCCCTCCGCTGGCTGCTATGCTTACGCGTTACCAGGCTAACGAAGGAGGTGGCCGGCATGTTGGTCGAGCAGCAAATTGCCGAACGGAGGGAACGGGCGCAAAGCGCCGTGGTCCGGGTGCAGGCGCGGCCTGCCGGGGGCCTCTATGGCGACTACCAGGTGCAGTCCGCCAGCGGAAAAACCTACCGCGTCGCCATGCGCGGCCCGGGCCTTTTCGAAAACTATTGTTCCTGCCCGGACTTCGCCGTCAACACCCTGGGGACCTGCAAGCACATCGAAGCGCTGCTGCTCCAGTTGCGGCGGAAGCACGGTACGGCGCTCGAGCGAAAAGCATACGCCCGCACGCGCGCTTCCATCTCCCTACAGTATGGAGAAACCATCGAGGTCCGGCTGCGCCTGCCGGTTTCAGCATCGGCTGCCGTAAACGCGCTGGCGGTTGAGCATTTCGACCCGACTGGACTCCTGCGGCGCAAGTATTTCCGGCATTTCGGAGACGTCCTCGACAAGTTCCGGAAAGCCGACGATCAGGCGGTCATTTACAGCGATGTGCTCGAATACATCGACCGGGAAAACGAGATCGCCGAGGGTCTGGAGTATGAGCGCAAGCTCCTGGCCAAACTGCGCGGCGGCCAGGATCCACTGGATGGCGTTCTCAAGACCAAGCTCCTGCCATATCAGACGCGGGGGGCCATCTTTGCGGCCTGCCGCGGGCGCGTGGTCCTGGCCGACGACATGGGCTTGGGAAAAACCGTTCAGGCGCTGGCGGCCGCCGAACTCCTGCGGCGGCGCAGGGGGATCGAGAGAGTGCTGGTGGTGGCCCCGGCTTCCGTCAAGTACCAGTGGAAGACGGAAATCGAGAAGTTCTCGGATCTGTCCGCCCAGGTCATCGATGGGCCGCTGCCCCGGCGGCGGCAATTGTATGCTTCACCCGCGTTCTTCAACCTCACCAGCTATGAACTGGTCCTCAAAGACGTGAGCTACATTCACGAACTGAAGCCGGACCTGATCATTCTGGACGAGGCCCAGCGCATCCGCAATTGGGTTACGGCCACGGCGCGCACCATCAAGCAACTGAAGAGCCGCTACGCATTCGTACTCACGGGCACCCCGCTCGAGAACAAACTGGAAGAACTCTTCTCGGTGGTGGAGTTCATCGACGGGCGCCGCCTGGGTCCCGCGTTCCGGTTCCTGCAGGAACACCGCATGGAGGACGAAAAGGGACACCTCCTCGGCTACCGCGGCCTGGATCGCATTCACGCGCAACTGGAGCCGGTTTTGCTGCGGCGCACGCGAAAAGAGGTTCTCCCGGAACTTCCCGAACGCACGGACCAGATTTTCCGCGTTCCCATGACCCCGGAGCAGGCCGAGCCGTATGGGGAGCAGAGCGAGATTCTGAGCCGCCTGATGCACAAGTGGGAGCGGCAAGGCTGGCTCTCCGAGATCGACCTGCGCCGCATTACCTGCTGCCTCCAGAACATGCGCATGCTGTGCGACTCGACCTTCCTGTTCGATAAGCAGACCAACCATTCGCCCAAGCTCGAGGAGTTCCGCGAGATCATTCGGGAACTGGCGCTTGAAGAAAACCGCAAGGTGGTGGTCTTCAGCGAATACGAGCGCATGACGCACCTGGCCGGCGAGGAGCTCGCCAAACTGGGAATCGGCTGCGTTTCGCTGCATGGCGGCGTGCCTTCCCGCAAACGCGGCGATCTCATCGAGAGGTTCCGGCGCGATCCGGAGTGCAAGGTGTTCCTCTCCACCGACGCGGGAGGCGTGGGGCTGAACCTGCAAGCCGCCTCGGCGGTGGTGAACTTCGAGCCGCCCTGGAACCCGGCGCGCCTGGAGCAGCGGATCGGCCGTGTGCATCGCCTCGGACAATCGCGTTCGGTTCACGTGATCCACCTGCTGACCACCGGCAGCATTGAAGAAAGGGTCTGGGCGACTCTGCAACGGAAGAAGTCGCTGTTCGCCGGAGTGTTCGACTCGCCGACGGCCGAGGTCAGTTTTGCCGCGCTCGGGCGCAAGAGCGGCTTCGAAGCCATGAAGGAGGTCATCGCCGATCGGCCTGAGAAGCCAAAGCCTGCGATTGAGAAGGCGCCGCCGAAGGTGGTTCCCGTGCAGGCGGCGCCACCCGACACCCTTGGGAAGGCCGCGGCCGGCCTGCTCGAAGCCGGAATCAGATTCCTCGAGTCGATGACCTCGGACCGTCCGCTGGAGCAGGTTTTATCGGGTCTCATCTCGCGGGACCCCGGCACGAACCGGCCGATGCTGTCGATCCCATTGCCCGAATCCATCACCGAGGGGCGCCTGACGAACGCCATCGCGGGGCTGCTCGGCAGGCTGGGGAAATCGGGGTAGACCGGCTCAGACCCCCATTCGGTCACTTACGGGGTGGCATCCCGACACCTCCAAAATGCCGTTTCTGGACCCTGGGCCCGCTCGATGGTGGTAAGGGCTGTTGGCGCCAGGAATCGGTAAATACTTCGCGACAAGGGTGGATTCAGTTTTGGATAAGGCCTTCGCCATTATCGATCGCCAAGACTCCTACAGGGGAATGTCGCTCCGCTTACCGCTGCATGCTATTCCGAATCGCGCTTATCCAATCGGAAAACAGCGGGACGTAAAGTCTGCGTCGAACCGGCTGCGCTTTAGCGGCATTTTGTAGCAGGGAAACAATCGCGGCCGCTGGCACGCGCCTCACAACCGCGTCCACCGCAGCGTAACGTACCACCTGGCTGGGGTCAATAATGAAGACGGCAGGCTTGGCGATGCCGCCTTTCTCGCGGGAGTTGTAGATGCCCCAGTCCCTAACGACGCGACGTTCAGTATCGCACAAAATCGGAAAAGGCAAAGAGAGGTGAACCCGTAGGGACTCCGATTCGTCGGGTACATCCACCGAGACAGCCACTACGCTTGCGCCCGCCGAACGGATTTCCAGGTAGTGCTCTCGGTAGTCCGCCAACTGGCGGAGGCAGAAAGGTCACCAATTACCGCGATAGAAGAGCAGCACCAGGCGGCTGTGCGAGATCAACTCCGACAGCCGCTGCGGCACTCGTGTCGAGTCTGGCAGTTCGAATTCCTGTGCAAGTTCGCCCGCGATGGAGACTTTTGCCATCGCCCCAGGTTAACACTCCGGCTGGATGCACCAGGTTACTTCGACTACACGCGCCTATCCCTTAGCATGCCGCGGCTTTGTAGCACATGGCCGCACCGCCCGGGCCTTACACGTAAATGCGGCTCTGTAGCAGAATCTATGGG
>PLMF01000296.1 GCA_003142355.1 Bryobacterales bacterium | reverse complement strand
AGGGTGGCCGCCTGGAGTTGAGCGCCCACGAGCCGTTTCACTTGGGCCGCATGAGTCCGAAGGTCCAACCCGTCGATCTGAATCGAGCCGCCATCGGGCTGCCGCAATCCGAGGATACATTCGAGNNTCGAAACTGACGTCGCAAACCGCCGCAGTCGCACCGTACCGTTTCCATAAGCCCGCTACGGAAATCGCCGCAGCGCACGATGCATCGGGCTTGTCATCGGTGCGGTTGTTCAGCCGAGTGCGATTGACGCCCTGACTCATTGCAGTTCATCATCACCGTAGCACAGCAGCCTCGGTCCGATCCGCACAACGAGCTACGAAACCCGCGGACAGCCTGATGGGGATTCTTGAACACCGCCTGCCCCGCAGAAGATATCTTAGGAGTGGGTCTACCACGAGTATCTGGTGTTGGGCGACGCCCGCGCGGCCGGCCAGCTTCTCCGGCAGTGCCTTGTCGAGATTGATGCTCACCCGCACGCCGCCCGGTTCGGCGGACACCTCCAGGCGATACTCCACCTGGAAGTCGGGGAAGGACAGATTGCCGGTGAGGCGGTTGTACTCCTTGTCGGCCTGCCGACCCTTCAGTTGCGCCACGTTGTCCCACTGCTCCGGGGTGGGCGCCGCGCAGGCTCCCCCGACTCCTGGCAGACGGCTGCGTGCAGCCTATTTTGCCACGCAGGTATACGAACTCCCCGACCCGGGAGGGCCGTTCGAATATTTCGGGTACTCCGGATAAGAGCACATCGGCAAACTTCGCTCTCCCGCCGTAACCGGGACCGACTTTCCGGGCGCCTTGCCGTTCTCGACCCAATCCACGATCAGGCCCAGACGGTTGTAAGTGCTCGGAATCTGCTGAACCGCTATCTCTTTGCCGTCGCCATCAACGCTGTAGTTCCTTCCCGCGAGACCGTGATCGGTCTGCGGCAGCACATAGAAACGGGTGAACGAATCCACCGCTGCGCGGCCCATCTTGTCCAGCACCGACTGATAATACGCCAACTGAGCGCCCGGCGACGCCAGGGTGTCGTTGGTGCCGATCACTACGATCAATTTACCGCCCCGCTTCTGGAACGCGCTCAAATCCGGATTGGTGGAATCGAGAATGGCAGAGAGTTCCACACGGCGCTTGTTCAGCGGACTGCCTTCCACGTAATCCAAAGGGTTCGCGGTCAGGTCCCGCATGAGAAATCCGGTCACCCCCAGAACACCCAGGTGGCCGTGGATCGGGGCGTTCTCCGCTGCACCTTCCTGGCCCCGGTAGCGCGCGTTGGCAATCAGGCCGCTCCCCGACGGGTCGGTGTTTGGGACCCACATGCCAAAACTCTTCACTCCGTTCGCCAGCGGAGTGGCAAACACATAAGGCGAGTAGACCATTTTCAGAGTAGCGATCTGGCCGTCGGTGAGGCAGGCCGCCGCGCTGGTGTCCTGTGGGTTCGGATCCACATTATTCGGGCAGCGCTTTGCCGCCCAGGGGTTGCGATTCGGGTCGCCCGGTTTCACATCGAAGATGGCGCGGCATGCCATGTAGTTGTCGATCACGCCGTCCACCAGGCCATCCAGCTTGTCGCATTGGCGCATGAACTCCCCGCGAATCGCATTCACCTTGGCCGGTGGCACCCAATTCGCTACGGGCTTCTCCTGGATACGGATTAATTCCGGCGCCAGCATGAGCGTCGAGAAGTTGACGATCGGGACCTCGGCGGCGATGCCGTCGTAATCGTCGGGGTAGCGCTGCGCCACCGTAAGCGACTCGCGGCCTCCCTGAGAACTCCCGATGAAATAGTTGTACCGCGGCCGGACGCCGTAGGCTCTTTGCATCAGAACCATGGCAGCGTCGTGCGTTTTCTTGAGTTGCATGTAGCCAAGGTTCGCGACGGCTTCGTCGTTCAGTGCCCAGCGGTCTGCGGCTGGGTTCGGGGCGCCGAAGCCGGCAGGCACCGGCGGCGCGCCCGGTCCTCCACCGCGCATGCCAAGGGCGGCCATTTGGTGGCCGGAGTCGCTGCCGTAGGTGGCGAAGCCCTGCTGCAGAAGCGTGGGGCCGCCGCGGCCGATTCCACCGGTCAAGCGCGGAATGGTCCCGTTCATCCCGCCGCCGCCGAGTTGCGCACCACGAAGCAACCAGGAGCCCGGAAGGGCGACTCCGAAGCGAATCGGCGGAGCGTTCTTGTCCACCGGCGCGATACTCCCTTCGACGCTGCAATACCCCGGCGTGCCGTTGGCCTCGGCGTGCCACTGAGGTGCATTCACGATAACCGCCGAAACCGGTTCGCCGATGGCGTTGGCCGGGATTTCGGCGCCCAGCTTCGCAGCCGTGCAATCGGCCTCGGTAATGGACTTCGTGGCGGGGCCGGCGCCAGTTCCCGCCTGCTGGCCATGCAGGACTAATGCAGAGATAAGGGTAACTACCAGAGAGGAAGCACCAAACGCGATTCGACGTCGTCTCATACGGTTGAACTCACGCGCCCAGAGGGTTGATCTTGAATACATACGCGTAATCGCACGGCGGTTTTTCCGGCAGGCTTATGGTGACTCCGTCCGCGTTACGCGACCACACGAGATTGGACTCCGACCCCAGCAGCCCGATGCTAGCGATTTCGCCGCGGTAGTGAGGAGAATTCCGAGCCAGCGACTGAATCACCAGCTTCCCGTCTGCGGGCCAAGCCAGCGCTATTGCGTATAGAGTGTCCCCCTTGGCCGTAAACCGGATATCGCCCGCGACGAATCGCCGGGCTGGCCCCCCATACAGCGAACCGCCGGATCCCTGCGTCGGGCCCTCCCCATAGGTTTTCCAGGGCCGGGTGGAGTAAATCGCCTCGCCGTTGAGCGCCATCCAGGCGCCGAATCTGTCGAGGAAAGCCATCTCATCGTCGTCGGGCCGGCCATGGCCGGGAAGCGGAATATTCAGCAGCAAATTACCATTCTTGCTGACCACATCGACCAGAAGATGAACCATGGACTGGGCGGTCCGGTACCGGTGATTCTCTAAAATCGACCGGCTGTAATGCCAGCCTCCGATACAGGAGTCCGTCTGCCATGGATTCGGTTCCACCGCGTCCGCCTGGCTCATTTCGAAGTCGCGGACCACGGTGTTCAACACCGCCCTGGGAACATTCTTGATATTGAACACCGCATCCAGCTTGCCCGCGTTCCGGCGGATGTTGGCGTTGTAATAATACGCCATGATATGCGGTGTGAGATCCGGCATGCCGAGCCAGACGTTCAGCGCTCTGCCGGAGGGCGCTCCCTTGTCAAAGTCCCAATCGCAGTTATCGTCAAAATACAGGAGATCCGGGCTGTATTTATCGACGAGGTCCTGAACGCGCAACATGAAATTCTCGACGAACTCCGGGCAGGCGTCGTCTGCCTGGTGCGGACGTCCATTGAGATCCTGGGGGTCCATGCCCTCCCACCACTTGCCCTTGCCATCGGCTTTCGTCAGCACGCCATCGTAGGGCACGCCTTTCAGAGGGCCGGTCTCGTCGCTGCCGTAGCGGACCGGCATGAACTCCTTCCAGACTCGCCCCGGCGTGCCATGAACGGTGATGCCGAACCGGAGCCCGTGCGCACGAGCGATTTTCCCCCAGGTCCCCACAATGTCTTTCCTTGGTCCGACATTCGCGCAGTTCCAGGGCTGGTACTTCGAGTCCCAGCAATCAAAGTTTCCATGGTGATTGGCCAGGGCGACGAAGTACCTGGCGCCGGTCTTGGCATAGAGCCGGATCAGTTCCTCGGGATTCCAGTTCTCCGCCCGCCAGATATGGCAGACGTCTTTGTATCCAAATTGTGATGGATGCCCGTATATCTTGACGTGGTAGTTGTACTGGGAGCTGCCTTGTATGTACATGCCGCGGGCGTACCAGTCTCCCTGCTCCGGAACGCACTGAGGACTCCAATGAGCCCAGATTCCGAATTTCGCATCGCGAAACCAGTCGGGGAACCGGTAAGACTTCAACGATTCCCAATTGGGCCGAAACGGGCCCATGATCGGGCCGCCGGCAAAATTGCCGTCAGGGTAGGCACCCTGCTGACCCACTGCGGCTCTTGCGGCCGCCAGCAGACCGGCGCCGCCAGCAACGAACTTTCTCCGGTCGAAATCGCGGGTTTCACCTTTCATTTCCGGGTCACTCCTTTCGCCGAACGTTCTTCCGCCTTGACAGACACGCTCGCTTACAGCGCGATCTTCAATGCAATCGCGTGGTCGCAGGGCTTCTGCTCCGGCAATTCGACGGCGAGGCCTTTCTCTTCCTGGGTCCACTTCACCTTGCCTTTGAAGCCGAGCAGTTCCACGTTCTTGATTTTCGTTTGCGCCACGGCGCTGGTAGTCGCCAGAGGCTGGATGACGGCCTGCTTTTGCGGCCAACCCATCACGAACGCGTAGAGCGTGTTGCCCTTGGTGGTGAAGCGCACTTCCTCGGCGGTGAGGTCTCTGCGGCCGGCCTCGTTGAACCGGGCGCCGCGGCCGGAGGGAGGCGCGGCGGCCACCGGGCCGTCGCCGAAAATCTTCCATGGGCGCGTGGCGTAGATTCCCTCGCTGTTGACCGCCATCCAACGCGTGATCTCGTCGAGAATCTTGAGTTCCTGGTCGTCCAGCATGCCGCTGTTGGGCAGCGGGAAGTTCAGCA
>PLMF01000261.1:9703-45042 GCA_003142355.1 Bryobacterales bacterium | reverse complement strand
GGAGCGGTACGCACTGCCGCCGCTGTACGATGGGCTGGAGCGATAGCTGGGCGTGCCGCGGCTTCCGCCGCCATAGGCCGGATTGGAGCGAGAAGCCGGCTGTGAACCGGAACCTCCAAAATGGCTCCATTGGCTTCCGCCGCTACCCGAGGCCGAGGCCGCATTCATGTTCTGCCGGGCCGCGGGAGCGCCGCGTTGACCCTGGCTGGTCCCCGCTCCCGACCCGCCGAAGCGCTGCCAGTTGCCGGCTGCCGCGCGATTGCCCTGCGCGGCATTGGCGCCCACGTTTCCGCGGTTGGCGAGGTTCGCCGAATTCGTCCGGTTGAGAGACTGTTGTCGCGGCGCGGCAAATCGTTGTCCAGCCGCACCGCCGTAACGCGCGGCCAACCCTCGATTGGGGTATGCCACTCCCAACCGGTGCCCCGGATCGTGCGCCCAGGTCCCACGGCCGCCACCCCCCCCGCGGCCATAATTGCCACGGAAGCCATAGTGGTTGAAAAAGTTATAGTTCTGAAAAACCGAGCCGTAGAACCAGTTCGGCCCCCAGCCCCAACCGCCCCATCCCAGGCCGCCGAAGAAGCCTCCGATGTAAATCCCCGGGCCGTATCCATAACCATAACCGTAGTAGTCCGGGTAGTACAGCGGCGGATAATAGCCGTAATCGGGCTGCCCCCAGATGGACTCGGGGTTGTACTGCGGCACGTAGACGACCTGCGGGTTCGCCGGTTGAATTTCAATGGCAGTCCGATCCCCCTGCGTCTCGGTGGTGACAGTCTCCTGGGCGTTCGAATTCAGTTTGCCCGCCGCCTTGGCCTGGGCGCGCATCCTCTGCACGGCACTCATGACGTCAGCCTGTTGGGCGAGAAATGCGTTGCCCAGATCGGTAGTCCAGCGAATGTTCGAACTCAATAAGTTGATGACATCCGGAAAGGCCACCAGCGCCTGGATACTCGGGTCCCAATTCTGCTGGCGCGCGGCAGCTATCAGTTGCTGGCCCTGCAGGTTTCGATTTTGTTGCAGCCACTGTGGCGCTTCGGCCACCTCGAGAGGATAGGTGGCGGCCACCAGCACCTGGCTGAGCAGCGCGTCGGGATAGAGTGCGACGGGCGCCACCAGCGTGTCCAACTGATCTGGCGAGAGCGCCTGTGCCGGAGGCGAAGGTTGCGCGGGCGGCGCGGGCTGCTGCGCCAAGAGCACGCCGGCCGGGAACACGAACAGGAGCAGGACGCAAACCAAGCCAAGCGTCTGCCGAACAACCAAGTGGAGCCGTGTATCCTTCATTCTTCTACCTCCGTTGCCGCGGCGCCATGTTCCAAACACGCGCCTCGGTCTTGGAGGAGCACGTGCCAGACCAAACTTCAAGTGCTTGACGGCCAGCGACTTACTCCCATCGGCGGGCCGGGGTGAATGGCTGAAAACCACCACCTCTGCTGGATTCCGGCCAATCTGCCAGTGCTCTACAATGAAAAACGTGGGACCCGAAGCGGCACTCCAACTCGCCCGCGACCGGCTCAACGCTGTCCGCCGGGAGATCGCCAAAGTCATCGTGGGACAGGACGATGTCGTGGAAGGCGTCCTGATTTGCCTGCTGGCCTCGGGGCATGTGCTTCTGGAAGGCGTTCCCGGGCTGGGCAAGACCACCCTGCTCCGCACGCTGGCTCGGGCTTTGCACCTGAAATACTCCCGCATCCAGTTCACGCCCGACCTCATGCCGGCCGATATCGTGGGCAGCATGATGATCGAAACCGGCGATCGCGGCGCCAAGTCGCTGCGCTTCCAGCCCGGCCCGATCTTCGCCAACCTGGTCTTGGCCGACGAGATCAACCGCGCTACGCCCAAAACGCAGTCGGCGCTGCTCGAAGCCATGCAGGAGCGCACCGTCACCAGCGGCACTAATACCCACGAGCTGGATCGCCCCTTTCTGGTGATGGCCACGCAGAACCCCATCGAGATGGAGGGCACCTACCCACTGCCCGAGGCGCAGCTCGACCGCTTCCTCATGAAGATCCTGGTCACCTANNTCGCCGTGCTGGATCGGGAAGCCATTTTGGAAGTCCGCTCGGTTTGCCGCGAAGTGCTGGTGGCGCCGCACGTGCGGGAGTACGCCGTCCAGCTTGTGATGGCCACGCAGCCGGAGCAGAAAGAGGCGCACGAGCTGGCCAAAAAGTATATCCGCTACGGCAGCTCGCCGCGCGGCGCCCAAGGCGTGGTGGAATGCGGGCGGGTGCTGGCGCTGATGCGCGGCCGCTTCCACCTGGCCATCGAAGACGTGCGGCACGTCGCCCCGGCGGTGCTGCGCCATCGCATCATCCTGAACTTCGACGCGCACGCCGACGGCCAGACGCCGGAAACCATCCTCGGCGCCATCATCGAGGGAGTAACCGCCCGCGCTTCGGTCGCGTAGGTATCGCATGGCATCGCCCCCGTTACTGGAGCGCGAGTTCCTGGAAAAGCTCGAACGCCTCACCATTCACTGGCAGAGATCTTTCGCCGGACTGGTGGGCGGCCATAACATGTCGCGCTTCGCGGGCGCCGGGCAGGAGTTCCTCGACCACCGCACCTTCCATCACGGCGACGACCTGCGCGCCGTCAACTGGCGCGCCTACCTGCGCCTGGAAAAGCTCTTCCTCAAGATGTTCCAGGTAGAGCCGCGTGTGCCCGTCCGCCTGCTGCTGGATTTGAGCGGTTCCATGACTGCGCACGGCTGGGAGAAGTTCGATTACGCGCGGAAACTGGCGGCCGCGCTGTGCTACGTCGGGCTGGTGCGGCTCGATTCGATCGCCATCCATGGTTTCTCCAACCGCCTGGAGCGGCGCATTTTCTCGACCGGCGGGCGGCACCGCTTCCCGGGCGTGATGGACGCCCTGGCCTCCCTCCAGCCGGGCGGCCCCACCAGCTACCAGGCGGTGGTCCGCGACTTCATCGGCGCTTACTCACAACGCGGGCTGGTCATCGTCATCTCCGACTTTCTGGACGACAACGGCTGCGAGCGGGCGCTCCAGTACCTGTCCGATTTCGGCCACGAGCTGATGCTGCTCCAGATATGGGCCGAGGAAGACCGCACGCCCCCATGGACCGGCGAACTCGAGCTGCGTGACGCCGAAACCGGGGCCGCCCTCAGGCTCGATTTCGACGAGGCCGCGCGCGCCCGATACACCCGCGCTTTCGATGAGTATTGCTCCAGGATCGAGACCATGGCGATGCGCAGCGGCGGGCGCTACGCCGGCATCGCCACGTCGCAATCGCTCGAGAGCGTGCTCTTCGGTGAGCTGATCCGCGTGCGGGGCATCGCATGAACGTGAGAATGGCAGGCGGCACCGCCTGCCCCACCACTGCAAACATTGGAGTTGACTTGGTGGCGCAGGCGGTGCCGCCTGCGAGGGTCGGGAGCCGGGCATGTACCTGCTGAATCTTTCCCTGGCGCAGTTCCTGACCATCTTCGGCTCTGTTTCCGCCCTCGCCGTGGCGCTCTACCTGTTCGACCGGTCGCGCCGCCGCCAGGCGGTTTCCACGCTGCGCTTCTGGGTGGCGGCCGGGCAACCCGCGGTGGCCGCAAAGCGCCGACGCATCGAGCAGCCGTGGTCGTTGATTCTGCAACTGGCCGGCATGGCGCTGCTGATGCTGGCCCTGGCGCAGTTGCGCTGGGGGGCGCCCGCGGCGGCCGGACGGGACCACGTGCTCATCCTCGAAACCTCGGCTTGGATGGCGGCGCGCTCGGGCAACGGCGCTCTCATGGACCTCGCCCGCGACCGCGCGCGCCAGTATCTTCGCGCCCTGCCCGCGCGCGATCGCGTCATGCTGGTGCGTGCCGATGCCTTGGCCACTCCCGCCACGGCTTTCGAGCCGGACCGCCGCAAGCTGGGAGCGGCCATTGCGGCTTCCCAGCCCGGCGCCACCGCGCTGAATCTCGATCAGGCCCTGGCATTCGCGCGCCACATTCAATTGCAGGAAGGCGGGCGCGCGGGAGAGATCGCGGTCGTCGCGACCGGGCGTACGGCCGAGCGCGATTCCGGAGCTGCCCCGCCGCCGCCCCCCAACCTTCGCGTCCTCCCGGTGCCGGATGCCATCGAGAACTGCGGCCTGCGCAAGGTGGGCGCGCGACGCTCTGCCACCGACCCCGGCCTATGGGAGATCTACGTTTCCGCGCGCAACTACGGAACGGTGGCCCGCACCGTAACGCTGTCGCTCGATTTTGGGCCGCCGGGTGAAGCCGGCAGGTTGGCGGCGGGTTCGCGCCGCCTCCTGCTGCCGCCGGGGGCCGATGCGGAAGCCGGCTTTGAATACCGCACCGGCGCAGCGGGAATCCTGGGTGTGAGCCTCTCGCCCCACGACGCTTTCCCCGCCGACGACCGCGTGTCACTCGATCTGCCGCCGCTCGCCGTGCTTCCGGTGACCGTCTACTCCCACGAGCCCGATTTATTGCGCCCCGTTCTCTCGGCCACCCCGCGGGTTACCGCGGTCTATCGCCAGCCGGAGGAGTACCGCGCCGATGATCGCGGCCTGGTGATCCTCGACCGCTTCATTCCGCCCCAGCGTCCGGCCGCCGATTCCATCTGGTTCGACCCTCCGGCCGAAGGCTCGCCGATACCGATCCGCTCCACCATCGAAGAGGCGCCGTTCGAGCGTTGGGATACCGGCAATCTCATAGTCGCCGGGCTTCGCGCCAAGGATTTCAAGCTGGAGAAGTCGTCGGTTTTCGAAGCCGCGCCCACGGACTTGCGCATCGGCGAAATCGCCGCCGGACCGGTGATCGTGGCGCGTCCCGGCCAGCCCAAGATAGCGGTTTTCGGCTTCCATCCCGCGCTTTCCGGCATGCGCTACGAGCTGGCCACACCGCTGCTGTTTGCCAACCTGCTGCTCTGGGTGTCGCCGGGAATCTTTCGCCAGTGGGAAATCGGCGGAGCGAGCGTGGGAACGGTCAAGCTCCAACTGGATTCGGACACCGCACCGGCGGACGTCAAGGTCATCTCGGAAGATGGCTCGCCCGTACCTTTCACATTGCACGAAGGCGCCCTGAACTTCTTTGCCGGGCGGCCTGGTGGCGTGCGGGTGCTGGCCGGCGACCGCGAGTACATTTATTCGCTCACTCTTCCCCAGCTCTGGGATGGCCAGTGGGAGCCGCCCGCCGGCGCGCGCCGCGGCATTCCCCGATTGCAGCCGGCTGCGGCGGGCTCGATCGATTTGTGGCCGTGGCTGGCCATCGCGGGTGGCTTGGGACTGCTGGCTGAATGGTACCTCTACGGACGCGGTTCCGCGCGCCGTTCCTGCCTGCTGTTCAGAACTGGTACGCTGGCTGCCATCCTGCTGGCGCTGGCCTCGCCCCACATCGCCGTCTACCAAACCAAGGTCGCCGTGGCCGTGCTGGCGGACACGTCGGCCAGCGTCCCCGCGGAGGACCTCCAGAGGGAATCGGCGCTCGCCAGCCAGGTGGAGAGAGAGCGCGGCCGCCACTGGACGCGCGTCATCCCCTTCGCCCGCTCCACACGCAACGCCGTCCCCGGGGAATACACGAAAGACGCCTGGCGACTGCGCAGCACCGCCGGCGCCGCGGGGCGCGCTACCGATATCGAGTCCGCCATCCGCGACGGCGCCGCCGCGCTGCCCGCGGGCATGGTGCCGCGCCTCCTGCTGATCTCCGACGGAAATGAGAACCTGGGCAGCGTGGTGCGCGCCATCTGGCAGGCCCAGCAGCTTGGCGTCCCCATCGATACCATACCGCTGGCCGGCCGCCCCAATCCCGGACTGCGGCTCGACTCCATCGCCATTCCGGCCCAGGTCTTCAGCGGCGAGCGCTTCCCCATCGACGTGACGCTCGAATCGCCGGGCACGGCGGGCGCCCCGCGGCGCGCCACCGTCGAGATGACGGCCGAGGGCAAATCCATCGGCGTCAGCCAGGTGGCGCTTGTGCNNGGCGCCAGCCAAGTGGCGCTTGTGCCCGGCCCCAATCGCCTGCGGCTTCAGGCCACCGTCAACTCAGTGGGCGCGATTGCGCTGGCTGGGAAGATCTCCGCCGGCAATCTCGGCGAAACGCGCTTCGAAGACGCCGTCACGCTGCGGCGTCCCCGCGTCCTGCTGGTTTCGCGCGACCCCGCGGCCAGCGAGCAGCACCTGCTGCGCACGCTCGAGGCCAACCAGTTCGAAGTCGAGCCGGCGCCCGGCGGTGTTCCGGAGAAGCTCGGCGATTACCAGCTCGTGGTCATCAATAACTGGGACATGGGGGCCATTCCCACCGCCCGCAAGGCCGCGCTCGAAGATTTCGTCAAGCAGGGCGGGGGCCTGCTTTGGATCGCCGGCGAGCGCAACGTCTACGTCGAGAAAAAGGGCGAGGAGGACCCGTTGGAACGCGCGCTCCCCGCCAGGCTCGCGCCGCCGCGCTCGCCCGAAGGCACCGCCGTGGTCCTGGTCATGGATAAATCGTCTTCCATGGAAGGCCGCAAAATCGAGCTGGCGCGGCTGGCCGCCATCGGGGTGGTCGAGAACCTGCGGCCCATCGACTCGGTGGGCGTGCTCATCTTCGACAATTCGTTCCAGTGGGCCGTGCCCATTCGCAAGGCCGNNATCTCCGGCATCGTCGCCGATGGTGGCACCCAGATCGCGCCCGCCATCGCCGAAGCCTACCGGCGCATTCTCCCGCAGCCGGCCGTCTACAAGCACATCGTGCTCCTAACCGACGGCATTTCCGAGGAAGGCGACAGCTTCCANNTCCACCGTCGGCCTGGGGCAGGACGTGAACCGCGCGTTTCTGGAAAAGGTGGCGTCCAGCGCCGATGGCAAATCGTACTTCCTGAACGACCCTTCCGGCCTGGCCCAGATTCTGCTGCGCGACGTCGAGGAGCACACCGGCCTCACGGCGGTGGAGAAACAGTTCACGCCGAAAATCGTGAAGCAGGCCGAAATCCTCGATGGAGTCGGCATCGAGAATGCGCCCGCGCTGCGCGGATACGTGCGGTTCCAGCCGCGTCCGGCTTCCGACACCATCCTGACCGCCGACCGCGGCGACCCGTTGTTGGTGCGCTGGCAATATGGCCTGGGCCGGGCCGCCGTATTCACTTCCGACGCCAAAAACCGCTGGGCGGTGAACTGGGTGACCTGGCCGGGCTTCGACCGGTTGTGGGCCAACATCTTCCGCGACATTCTGCCGCACGCTTCCCAAACCGAAACCGCCGCCGATTTCGACCGCGCCTCAAACGAGCTGGTGGTGGACTACCACGAGGAGCCGTCGCCGCAGGCCGTCGAGGTTCCCGACATCTTCGTCTTCGGCCCCAACGGCTTCCAGGCTCCGCTAAAGGTCGGCAAAGTAGCCGCCGGCCATTATCGCGGCCGTCTGGCCATTGGCCAGAACCAGGGACTTTTCCGCGTGCGCCCGCTGGCCGACTCGCGCGCCTTCCCCGAGGTGGGTTTCTATCGCCAGGAAGACGAAATGCGGGAATACGGCAATAACGAGGCGTTGTTACGCCAGACTGCCGCCGCCACCGGCGGCCGCTTCAACCCCGCGCCGCGCGAGGTCTTCCATGCCGGCGGCCGCAGCATCCGCTCGACTATGGAATTATGGCCGGGCCTCGTGGCCCTGGCCCTCGCGCTGAACCTGGCGGAACTGATTCTGCGCAAATGGAAAGGCGTGCTCGAAGCGTTGCGGCCTCGGACGGCGGCGGCATGAGATGCTCATTGGCCGCCACCGCGATAGCTTTCAGGCGGGCCAAGATAGCTGGGTTTCACGCCGCCCAGGTTTACGACGAGTTTCTCCAGCACCAGGCTGGGATCGACCATCCAGAATTTCAGCGTGTGATAGCCGGACTTTGCCAGCGTGTGAGTGGATTTGACTTTGCGAACGCTGTCCTTCACGGATTCCTCCCAGTCGCTTTGCGAGTTCTGCGCCAGCGCATCGACCGTCTGGGGCGGCTGGTCGTCAAAGGAAACCGCGAAGCGAAGGCCCCGGCCGGGAACAAAGTTCAATGTCGGAGCGATAATCGCCTCGACTTCAATTCTCCCCGGATGGAATAAGTACATTTGATATTCGAGACAAGGAGAATCCCGCGGCGGGGTCACGCTCTTCGCGGTAACGGGAAATACCGCCATGCCCGAGAGGGTCCGCCCGAAACCCTCAATCTTCTCCCACCGGACCGTACCGGCATCGATCTTCTTTGTGTAATGCTCCGCCTCGATGGATACGTAACCATCTGCTTCGACGAAGCCCTTCAGAGTAGATCGCGTGGGTTTTGGCGGATTGAATGCGCTGACCTTCACCGTCACCGAATCGCCGCCGCCACGGGCGATCCGAATATATCCATTACCTGGTCTTTGGGGCGCCTGGCGCCAATCTATGTTCACCCAAATGCGCTGTTCCTTCTCAACTTTCCCTCGCACTGTGCTCAGAACGATCCAGGGGGCGCTGGCCGTAGCCGAGAACTCGAACGGCGCGCGTCCACGGTTAAACACGTCGATGTACCGTCGCGGTCGATTGTATGCGTCGAATTCCGGCAGAACCGGCTCATCCCGCGCCCCCGGCCAGGCGGCGGCGGAACCCTCTATGGCGACGCCCATTTCCGCCGCTTCCGGAACCTCGATCTCCGTGACACTCGGCATCGTGTTCGTGGGCGGCTCTTGCCAATACGTGTAACCGATGTGCGTCTGGTCCATCATGTGGTCCCACTTGCCATGGGCCAAAGTGTGATTGTAGGAATCCGACAGATCCGCATCGGCCTGAAACAGCCCCTTCGCCCGTGCGGCCAGATCGTTTGCGCTGGCGCGGCCCTGTCCGGCATACCATCGGTTCTTCCCGGCGGTGATGTAGAGTTCACTCACCTGGAAGGAAGCTTTGGTGGGAAAGAGAACCAGCTCGAAAAACGCGTCCTTGGTGTTCTCGGGCAAGCCGCGGTAGATGCGCTCCGCCTTGTCCGCGATCGCTTTCCAGCCGGCCAGCACGGTATCCGCTTCGTTATAATTCTGGAGGCTGAACGTGGCTGGATCGAGGAGTTCCGGTTTGCGCCTGCCGTTGTATTTCGTGTATTTGGAGACAATGTCCGCGATTTCCACGGCGGGAGCGGGTCCGAATTCCCGTTCCGCCCACAGCCTGGTGAATTCCGATACTCTTTCCTTTGGCCACCTTTGCGGATCGCGGGCGAAATCCAGGAAGAACTCGATGGGGAACTCCATCGGCTTGAGGTCGCCGACGTTCACAATCCAGATCCGTTTGGCGTCGTACTGGAGGGCCAGATTCATCTGCTCCCATACCTTGGCGATGGGGTTGGTATTGAGCCACTTGTAATTGCGGGGGCCGCCCACGTAGTCGAAGTGATAATAGACCCCGGCGCCGCCGCTTCTCTTCCGTTCCTCCCCGGTGGGCAGACGGCGAATGTTGCCCCAGTTGTCGTCGCACCACAGCAAAGTCACATCGTCGGGGACGCGCATTCCCTTGTCGTAGTATTCCTGCACTTCTTTGTAGAGCGCCCAGAGTTGCGGAACCTCCGGCAACTTCGGCTTGACATCCTTCGCCAGGATCGCCCGCTGATCGGCCACGACTCTTTCCAGCAACGCAATATTCGCGGGCATATCGTCGGCCGCCGCCATGGGCAAGTCGCCATCGCCGCGCATGCCGACCGTAACGATGCTCTCGTAACTCTTATTGCGCTGAATGCCTTCTTCCCAAAACGCGCGCAGGATCGCGGCGTTGGTGTTGTAGTTCCACGGACCCTCGCCGTGCCGCTTCCACTCCTGCTGCGCCCTCAGCATCGGCTCGTGATGCGAAGTTCCCATGACGATGCCATATTCGTCCGCGAGCTGGGAATTGAGCGGATCATCCTCGCTGAACGCGTTGCCCCACATCGCGGGCCAGAGGTAGTTGCCCTTCAACCGCAGCAGAAGTTCGAAGACCTTCACGTAGAATTCATGGTTGAAACCGCCGAATTTCTCCTTCGTCCAGCCGGAAAGCGCCGGTGCTTCGTCGTTCAAAAAGATGCCGCGATACTTGACCGCGGGTTCCCCTTGCACGTATTTCCCCGGCTTCACGAAGAGGGCGTCTTTATGCGCGACGGGCACGTCCGCCCACCAGTACCACGGCGACACTCCAATCTGTTCGGAGAGATCGTAGATACCGTAAATGGTTCCTCGCTTATCGCTTCCCGCGATGATCAACCCGCTGGCCACGCCCGGCAATGGCCTTGGCACAACCTGGACCAGAAACGATTCCCACTTGCCCGCGATCCGGGTGACATCCAGTTTCCCTTCGCGGATCAACCGGTCGACAAGCTGGCTCTTTCCGATTGTGCCGGCGATGATGACGTTCCCTCCAAGACCCTTCTCATCGTGAACAACCGCCGGAGTGCAGCCCGTGACACGAGCAATATCCGCTTCGAGATCGTGGACAGCGCGAACGACGCCGGCATAGTCGTTGCGATCGACATAAACCGGCGCGGCCATCTTTCCCTGCACGATTGTGAAACCGCCCTGGACGTAAATCCCCTGCACATACGGAACCTGGCCGAGGGCGAAACCGTCGCATGGGAGAGTAAGAAGGCAAACAATGATGAACAGAACCGATCTTCCCAACGCTGCCGCTTTCAGAGACATACTCCTCGATCCCCCGACTACTGAGCCGATGTGGGGCAGGCTTTTCAGCCTACCGACCCGCTTTCCAGCGGGTCCAGCCGGCCGGAAGGCCGGCCTGCGGGCAGGATTGCCCGCCCCACAACCTGCCGACCGCGCGCACTGCATTCTACTACGCTCACTAACTAGTCGCAAACCCCTTCCGCCGCTCGGCCAGCTCGTCCTGTATCTGGATATTCAGCCTCTTACCAATCTTGTAGCAGGTCAGGCAAACAATCACGACCAGGAAAAACATGGCTGGATAGACACTCATTGTCAAGCGAATGCCCAGCAACGCCCCGGGCGTCTGAGCCACGTTGGCCCGGTAACCGTAGCCGGAGAGAAGCCATCCGGTGATCGCGCCACCCAGGCTCAAACCGGCTTTGAGGCCGAACAAAATGGTGGCGTAGATTACTCCGGTGGTGCGGCGGCCGGTTTTCCATTCGGCGTAATCCACCACATCGGCAAACATGGCCCAAATCAGGGGAACCGTGGGGCCATAGGTCAGAACGCGAAAATACTCCAGAATGAACATCGTCCCGATGGCGTTGGGCGGCAGCAGAACAAATGAGGCCATGAATATCGTCGTCATTGAGAAACCGGCAAGCGCAACAGCTTTCTTGCCAAACCGGATCGACAAAAACGTCGAGCAGAGCACACCAAGGAGCGTGACGAACAGGCTCGACATGTTGAACAGGCTGAACCCCACGGAAGACACATTCGTATTGGCCGCATCCACAATCAAGCCGAAGGTATTCAGTAAGTAGTGCCATATTCCAGCGGGAACGGTCCCGCTCGCTCCGCGGGTCAGGCCCAAAGACTGAAGAAGGTCGAACAAACGGTCCTGGTTGACGTAATACCGAAAATAGTAAAACATGGTGCCGCCCCTCATGGCCAGGACGAGGAAGTGGGACACCGTGAGTATGAACATCGCGATCCAGGGCCCGTTCTTGAGCAGATCGCCGAAATCCAGTCTGGCGGACACCTTCTGCTTCGGGTCGGGTTGGATGCGTTCGCGAGTGGTAAGGAACGTGATGACGAAGAAAACCACGCCAATCGTCGCCCACAACGCCATGGTCATCTGCCAGCCCTTGGCATTGTTGCCCTGCCCGAACTTCGCGACCAGTGGCAGCGTGAAGCCGCCGACAATAAGCTGCGCAATCAGGGCGGCCACGAAGCGATACGACGACAGGCTGGTGCGTTCATGGACGTCGCCGGTCATCACGCCGGTCATCGCCGAATAGGGCGTGTTATTGGCCGAATACAGCGTCATCAGAAGGATGTTGGTCAGGCACGCGTAGAACAGTTTGCCCGTCACTCCCCAGTCGGGAGTCGTATAGGCCAGAACCAGGACCACGCCCCACGGTATCGCCGTCCACAGCACCCACGGGCGGAACTTTCCCCAGCGCGTCTTGGTGCGGTCGGCCATCACGCCCATCATCGGATCGAAAAAGGCGTCCCACAGCCGCCCCACCAGCAGGAGCGTCCCCGCCGCCGCGGCCATGATCCCTAACGTGTCCGTGTAGAAACTCAACTGGAAGAGGATCATCGTCTGGAAGACGAAGTTGGCGGCGGCGTCACCCAGGCTGTAGCCCGCCTTTTCGATAAAAGACAGCTTCTGGGGCTTAGCTGACATGCAGGATCACCTTCTGTAGATCGCAGTCGCGCGACGAATTACCGACCATAATTTCGAATTCGCCGGGTTCGACGACATATTTCATATCGATGTTGTAGAACGCCAGTGACTCGGGGGTGATATCGAGCGCGACGGTCCTGGTTTCACCTGGCTGCAAAGAGACTTTTTGGAAACCTTTCAACTCCTTGAGCGGCCGTGTTACGGAACTGACCACATCGCGAATATACATCTGCACGACTTCCGTTCCCTGACGCTTGCCTGTGTTGGTCACGTCCACCAGGACGCGAGTCGCGCCGTCGCGGCTGATTTTCTTCTTGGACAGCCGTAAGTTCTCGATGGCGAAAGTGGTGTAACTCAAGCCGTAGCCGAAGGCATAAAGGGGCGACACGTCGTCGAACAAATAGCCGCGGCGCGCCATGGGCTTGTAATTGTAGAATGCGGGCAAATGTCCCGCGGACCGGGGAATGGTGATGGGCAACTTTCCGCCCGGATTGAAATCGCCGAATAGAACCTCTGCGACGGCATTACCGGTCTCCTGACCGAGATACCAGCACTCAAAAACCACCGGCACGTTCTGGCTGATGTAATTAATCGAGATCGGCCGGCCGTTGAACAGGAAAACAATGACCGGCTTGCCGGTCGCAACCATCGCCCTGACCAGTTCCTCCTGTCTTCCGACCAGGTCCAGGCTCGCGCGGTCGCCCAAATGGTTGAAGGCATACGCTTCGCGTGAAGTCTGCTCGTTGCCGCCGATGGCCAGCACAATCACGTCCGCCTGTTTCGCCACCTCGACGGCTTCCGCGATTTGCCTGCGGTCTTCGTCGGGATCGCTGGGTACGACCTCGTCCTGTTGCCATGAGCCGCCAATCGTAATCTTGCAGCCTTCGCTGTAGAGCACTTTCGCCCGGCCGCCGGCCCTCGCCTGGATGCCCTCGAGCACGGTGACGTTGTGCTTGGGCACGCTGCTGTAGCCGCCGAGCAGGACACGATTGGCATTCGGGCCGATGACCGCTATGGATTGAATGCGATTCAGATTCAGCGGCGCCAAATTGTTGTCGTTCTTCAACAGCGTGATGGCTTCCCGCGCCGCTTGCAAAGCGAGCTTCCGATGATCGTCGCACCCCACCACGCGCTCCGCCTCGTCCGGGTCGGCGTACGGGTCGTCGAAAAGCCCCATTTGGAATTTCCAAAAGAGCATCGGAGCGACGAGTTCATCGAGTTGCGATTCCTTGAGCACGCCCGTGCGAACGAGTTCGCGCAGGTGCAAATAGCACTCCGGTTCCGGCAACTCGATGTTGACGCCGGCCTGAACGGCCAGAGCGCACGCTTCCTTCTTGTCTTTGGCCACAGAGTGGCCGCGGACTTCGACGCGCCGGCTCAATTCCCAGATCGCATAGTAGTCCGACACTACGAACCCTTTGAAGCCCCACTCCTTGCGGAGCACGTCCCGCAAGAGCCACCGATTGGCGTGGGACGGCACGCCGTCGATTTCGTTGTAGGAAGCCATGACGCTGATGGCTCCGCCCTTCTGGATGGCCTCTTTGAAGGTATACAGGAAGGTCTCGCGGAGCACGCGCGTGGAGATATTCGCGGGCGCGCAGTTCATGCCGGATTCCGGCTGGCCGTGCGCGGCAAAATGCTTCAGGGTGGCGATCACGCGCTTCTTATCGCGAAAGTCGGCGTCGCCCTGGAATCCACGCACGGCCGCGATGCCCATCCGCGAAACCAAATATGGGTCTTCGCCGTAAGTTTCTTCGACGCGGCCCCAGCGCGGATCGCGTGCCACATCCACTACGGGCGTCAGCGCCTGGTGCGTGCCGCGTAGCCGCGCTTCCCAAGCGGTCATGGTGAAGAGCGACTCGGCCAAATCGGGATTGAACGTGCCGCCCAGAGCGATTGGCTGAGGAAAGCTGGTGGCATTGATGGCCGCGTGGCCATGCAGGCACTCCTCGTGAAACATCACGGGGATTCCAAGACGAGTGTTCTCGAGGAAGAATCTCTGAATGGCGTTGGTGAGTTCCGCCATGCCGCGGGCATCCTGGCCCTTTCCCGCATCGCTGAGACGGCCAACCTGGCCGAGTCCGCGTCCGTCCCTAAAAGCCGCCTTGGCTTTCCGAAGATCGAAGCCGCCGTTGGCGTCCACGAGTGTTTCGGCTTTTCGTTGCCAGATGCACATCATCTGTGCGGCTTTCTCTTCCAGCGTCATTCGCGACAGAAGATCTTTGACCCGTTTCGCCGTGGGCAAAGCGGAATTGCGATAAGGCGGTATTTTCGTTCTTTTACTTTCACTCTTAGTGTTGGTAGATGGCTTCATATATTCCGTTCTTCTTCACCGACAGGGCCGGTTCAAACGGCCGGTCCGGACCTGAGCATGGATGCTCGCCGCTCACGCGGAATTGGTTGTGGACTCAAACTATAACGAGATTGCAGCCCGAAATCAAGCCGCCGAGGTGGACGATGAGTGAGGGGCGCCCGCCTGGCCGGCGGCTGGCCAAGCATACCCGGCCCCTACACTTGCTCGCCGAAATCTTTTTGCAATACCAGGGCCACGGTGCCGCGCAGACGGGCCATACCGTCTTCGTGCGCGGGGATTACGCGGGGAGCGCAGCCGCCCGGCAGTACCTGGGCCTGGACTTCGGCTTCAATCACGGGCCCGAAACGATGCCAGGACCGGGTGAGGTCGCCGACTACCACGATGCGCTCGGGCGCAAGTCCGGCCACGATCATGCGCATGCCGCGCCCCAAGTAGTGCGCCATGGTTTCCAGAGCCCCAGCGGCCCGAATGTCACCCTGGTCGGCGAGACTGAGCAGATCGGTGAAACTCAGGTCGCTGGCCGCCGAACCGGATTCGAGGTAGTAACGCAGAGCCGCGCGATTCGAGGCGAATACTTCCCAGCAGCCACGGCCGCCGCAACCGCATATGGGGCCTTTTGAATCGAGTGGCACGTGGCCAAACTCGCCGGCCATTCCGTGCAGGCCGCGCAGGAGCTGCCCGTTCGCCATGATTCCAGTGCCGATGCCCTCGGAGACCGTCACCACTACCAGGTTGCGCCCCTCTTCCATGCGATCGAACCAGGCCGTTGCCAGGACGCACGCGTTGGCGGCGTTTTCGAGCTCCACTTCAAGACCCGTAGCTTCCATGATGGGATTGCGAATGTCGAATTCGGGCCACTTGAGGTTGGGGGCAAAGACGAGTCTGTTGGCGCGCTGATCGAAACCTCCGGGCAGGCTGATTCCAATGCCTTCGATCTTCTTCCCACGGCAGGAAGCCACCATGCGGTGGATGCATTGGATCAGCTCATCCACCGCCGTTCTTGGGTCCGAAGGCGTGGCCAACACTTCCCGCGAAGAGAACTTGCCGTTGGCGTCAGCCAGGGCCACGGTAGTCTGTATCGGTCGAATATCCACGCCGATGATGACGCGCTCGTCATTCAGCCGCAGGAACGTGGGCCGGCGGCCCCGCGGCAACCGGCCGGTGGGGCCCTCGATCACCCAACTTTCCTCGATCAATTGTTCGACTATTAAGGAAACCGTGCTCCGCTGGAGCCCGCAGAGACGGGCGAGGTCCGCGCGCGAGATGGGGTGACGGGTCCTGATGAGGTTCAGGACGATTCGCCGGTTGATATCGCGAACCACCTCGCTGGACGCGGCCTGAATCCGCTTTGGTTCAGTCACCTTCAACTGGCCGGCCACCTCCCTCTTTCGGACACGCAAATTTAGTGTAACTCAGTTCAATGCACCAGGGCGCGGAATCCGCCCACAATCTCCCCGCGGTTCTTGGAAGGGAGAGGCGGCGGAGCGTGGTCCTCGGCCCCGGGAGGACCGAGCAGTTCTCTGAAAATGGGCTTCAACGCATCTGCCCAGACCTGGTAGCCCTGGATCGTGGGATGGAGCTTGTCGCCGGCGTTCATCATGCCGTCGAACAGCTTGCCGTCCTGGTCGGCCAGCTTGTCATTTACGTTGAGATGCCGGATCTTTTTGCCATCGGCGAGTTTGGAGAGATTGTTGTTGATCTTATCGATCGCCGGCATCACTGCCATATTGTCGTTGCGAGGGAAAATGCCCATCAGGACAATGGTGGCGCCGGGGGCCTTCGTCTCCATGATTCTTAATATGGCCTGGATGCCCCTGGTGACGTCCGCCGCTTTGGCCTCATTGCCGCCAGGGGAGACGACATTGCCGACGTTATTGGTTCCGGCAAGCAGAACGATGATCTTCGGATTGACTCCGTCCAGTTCCCCATTGTTGAGGCGCCAAAGGATGTTTTGAATGGTATCGGCGCCCCATCCGAAATCTGCCGCATTCCAGCCGAAGAAGTTCTGGTTCCAATTGGCCAGCAAATCCGGATAATCGGTAGCCCCCCAGCGGCGGGTAATGGAGTCGCCCTCAAAATAGATGTCGATGCGGCCCTTCCTGGCTTTTTCCAACAACTGGGCATGGGCGGTCAGAGAGTTTTGGTCGGTTCGGGAAACGGGTTGATCGGCCGGCACCGAGGCGGGCGGCCCTGCGTGTTGGATGAACCTATCGGCCCACGGGATGAAGTACTTCCAGTTCGGACCATCAGTGTGTCCGCCGTCATGCTGGCGCCAGGCAAGTTGGCCGTCGAGCATGCCCACATTGACCGGCGGCATTTTCTCGATGCGATAGTCATCCGATGTCCCCAAGTCTCTGGCGCCCAAGAGCCTGAATACCGGCCCGGCGGCGACGGCGGCCATATAGCTGCCCTGGTGGTCCAGCCACTTCGCGTCGCCCTTCTCCGGCACGCCGTAGCTGATAAAGGTCGGTCGCGGCGCGCACAACGCGATCAGCTCGTGAGCGTCCACAGGCAGGTCGCCGGCGTTCCTGCTGCCGAAAGTGGCTTCCGCGGCGCCGTACTTCAGGAAGTTGCCGGCCATCCAGTGGTATCCACCCGACCCCGTGAGGTTCTCCACCGCTTCCCCCCAATTGCGGCGATGCAGTTTGGCGCCGCCCTCGCCGGAAGAACCGACCAGAACAAGAGCAAAGCGGGGGTCGAACGCCATGGTCACGAGGGCAGCCTTGCCGTAACGCGAAACACCTTCGATGCCGACGTGTTTGGCGTCCACCGCCGGATCGGTTTCCAGATAGTCCAAAGCCCGGCCGGCGCCCCAGGCCCAGGCTCGCAAAGCGCCCCAATCATCGGGCTTGCGGGGTTGGCCCTGGTTGACCAGGCCGATGATGCCCTTGGTCAAGCCCGCGCCGCTGTCGGCTTGAATACTGGCGGGGACGATGGTGGCATAACCCCAGCCATCGGCGATCAGTTGTTCAGTGGCGGGCGGGTCGCCGCCAGGGGGCGACGCGGGAGGGATGCCGCCAAAACCGAACATCATCATCACCGGAACCGGGCCGCGCGCATTCGACGGCGTCACCAACGTCAATCGGATATCGACGCTGATCGCCGGGTACGAAGAATTATCCACATGTCCCACGAGTTGCCTGGTGACGATCGGATATGAACCGAGCGTCCCGTTGACCGTGCCGGTGACCGTCCAGGTCACTTTGGGCACGTTCTTGGGAACACGGCCAACCACCTCTCGCTCGAAATCCTCCACGATCTCAGGGCGGCGCTCGACCCACCACATTTGCGCCGTGGTGACTTTCTTGCCGTTCTTCAGCGTCAGGGGATCGGGCAAGTTCGGGAAAGGATTGGCCCTGGACTCGTCGTAGTTGGCATGATTGGGCGCCGCCTCGTTACCGCTGGGACCTGGACGGAGCGCCTTGATGCCAAGCTGATCCATCATGTTCCGATGATCTTCGGCGGTGGTCGGCGCCGCAGCCGCCAGCGGCGCCGGGGCTCGCTGGCCAAGCAGGCCGGCAGCCGACAAAACCGCCACCAGCGCAACCGCGCAGGAACCGAATGAAGCAACCAGCAAACGCTTTGTGAGTTTCATACTTGTATTTGAGGGTAATGGTATTCTGTTGTCTTGACAAGAACTCGTTTGTCCGCCGCCGGCCTCGCGCTGGTTCTTGCGGCGTTACCGGCCAGAGCTCAGCAGTTGAGCTTCACGCCGTTTAACAAGAGCGGGATTTACGATCTCGGCGAAAGAGCCGGTTGGACTGTGACGCTCCCGCAGGACGCCGCCGCCACCGGCAACTACTCCTACGTAATCAAGAGAAACAATCTCGACATCGTCAAGACTGGCGTCATCGACGCTTCATCCGGCAGCGCTACCATTGAAGCCACGCTCAGTGAACCGGCCATGCTCTACGTCCAAGTCAGCGCCTCGCCAACAGCACCGGGGCGGCCCACGAGGCCGGACGTGCCAACTGTCGGCAACGTCCCCACGATGGCTCTCGGTGCGGCGATCGCGCCATGGAAGTTGCAGCCGTCGGTCCCGCGCCCGGCCGATTTTGACGCTTTTTGGGAAGCCAAACTGAAGGCCCTGGGCGAAATTCCCATCAATCCCGTCCTGGCACCCGCCGAAACCAACAAGGCCGGCGTGGAATTGTACACCGTGAAGCTTGACAGCCTTGGCTCGCACGTCCAGGGCTACCTCGCAAAACCGGGCAAGGAAGGCAAGTTACCGGCCCTCGTTATTTTTCAGTATGCCGGCGTGTATGCCCTCCAGCCAAACACGGTCACGGAGCGCGCGGCGGAGGGCTGGCTGGCCTTCGACGTGGATTCGCACGACATCCCACCCAGCGAGGCGGCCGGCGTAAGCGCGAACTACGCGTCGATAGGCAATACCGATAGGGAAACGTCTTACTTTCTCAACATGTATCTACGCGACTCGCGCGCCATCGATTACATTGCGAGCCGCCCGGACTGGGACGGCAAAACGATCGTCGTCACGGGCGTCAGCATGGGCGGCCAGCAAAGCCTCGCCGCTGCCGGCCTCAATCCCAAGGTGACCGCCGTCATTGTGAACGAACCCGCTGGCGCCGACTCCAACGGCGATCTGCACGGCCGCAAGGCAGGCTACCCGAACTGGCCCTCGAACAATCCTAAGGTCATGGAGACGGCCCTCTACTTCGATACCGTCAATTTCGCTTCTCGCATCAAAGCCCCCGTTCTGGCCGCTGTGGGCTTCATTGACACCATCGCGCCGCCAGCCGGCATCTGGACAGCCGTCAACCAAGTCCCCGGTCTCAAGGAGGTCATCCCCATGGCTGAATCCGACCACAACAACATTACGCCCGAAAAGCAAGGCGCCTATGATTCGCGTTCCAAGGAGGTGCTCGGCATCATCCTGAATGGCGGCGAATTCCGGCCCCATGGAGAATTCACCCGCGGCATATCCAAGCGATGAATTGCTTCATCGCACATCCGATAGGATTTCGATGTAATCGAGCGCCGCGGGATCGCCGCCATCGGGCACACCTTCGATGCGGATCTCATCCCCCGCACGCAGAGAGATGCCGGGGATGACGCGCCGCACTGAGGCGGACGCGTCGATTTTCCGCGCCGGCAGATGGTCGGCGGCGGCCCATTCATCGACCACCTGGTTCGCCACCAGCACTCGAAAGCGGGAGACGCCGGCGGGCAGGTCGAAATACTGGACGTGGAGCGTATACCAGCCGGGCGCGCCGTCGAAACGCAGAGTGGCCGCGCATTGCGCCGCGCATACGGCCGCTTTTCCGCCGGAAGCGGCTTCCCAGGGCACGACATCCTTGACGGTGTAGCCCTCGAGCGTCATCGACTCCGCCTCGAAACGGCCCGGGTAGCGACCCACGCGGCCCTTGGCATCGGGGATGCCGGAGGCGCGCAGAAACCACATGGTGACGGCGTCGCGCCACACCTGGGCCTGGCCGGCTTGATACTCGAGTTGCGCCAGCACTTCGCCGTACCGCTGGTCGTCCACCCGCCCCTGGAGCGGCTTCCAGGCGCTCGCGTATCCCGCGACGGCGTCCGCTCCCTGGTAGTGCGAATCGTAAATGTATTGGATGACGGTCTGGCCGGAGTGCAGCTTGTAAGTGTAGGGAACGTGGTGCAGGAACAGCAGCAAGTCATCCGGACAGGCAGCCAGCGATTCGTACAGGCTGGCCACGGCGGGGCGGTACTGGCCGATGTAACCAGTGCCGGTGGCCACGGTGCGGTCCATGCCGGCGCCCTTCTCGTCGGCGTTGTGCCACTGTCCCCAACCGTTGCGCTCGGAGGCTTCCACGGCGACTCCGTAGTGATCGCCGGCGATATCGGTGAGATTCTGCAGCCCGAGCGGCCCAGTGTAGTTCTCATAGGTGCGCCACGAGCTGAGTTCGATGCCAACGACGGTCTCGGCCACTTTGGGATCGTCTCCGAAGGTGAGGCGCGTCCATTCTTCGGCCAGGCGCCGGGTGCTCAGATCGGGGTCCCACGCCAGCCGGGCGAAGCCGTAGAGATTCGCCATCGAAAGGTGATTGCCCGCCCAGTTGTCGTCGAGCCCCACGTTGGCGACCCCCACGAAACCGCCGGCAGGCCGGTGGAAGACTTTGCCGGCCACCAGCGCCTTGACGGGTGCCGGGGTATCGGTGATGTGCATGTCGAAATCGAGCGTCTCTTTCCACATGGGAACCAGAAAGACGGTATGCCGGGCCTGTCCCATGTACTCCTGGGTGATCTGCAATTCAATCGCCTAGTTGGTCTTTTCGAGCGCGCCAAACAGCGGGGACGTGGCCTCGCGCACCTGGAAATCGATGGGACCGTGCTTGATCTGAATGACGACGTTGTCGTCGAATTTGCCGTCGAGTTCCTTGAAGTTGTCGTAAGCGGCGCGGGCGCGATCGTTCTTGGGATTGCGCCAGTCCATGTGGTGGTCGTAGACAAAGCCGCGGTAAAAGAGAAGACCGCCGTGCGGCTTCAGCGCGCGAGCCACCACGTTGGCGGCATCCGCGTGGGTTCTTCCGTAGGCCGACGGTCCCACGCGGCCCTCGGAATCCGCCTTCAGGACGAAGCCCGCCAGGTCTGGGACAGCGCGGTAGATCTCGTCGGTTTTGGATTTCCACCATGCGGCCACGCGCTGGTCGAGCGGGTCGAAGGTAAGCAGACCGCCGACACTTTGGGGACTTCCGAAATCGACCGAAAGCACCACCTGGACGCCCCAGGGGCGGAAAGCCGCGGCTACGCGCGCCACCTGCGGGAGGAAGTCGGAGGCCAGGACGCGCGGGTTGGCGTTGACGTTGTCGATGGAGCAGCCATTGATGCCGACCGACGCCAGCAGGCGGCCGTACTCGCCGGCGCGGGTGAGGTCCTCGCGCACGTGGTCGTTCTCCCAGAAAATGGAGCGGCCGCCATAGCCGCGCTCGATGGAGCCATCCAGATTGTCCCACTGGTTGATCCACCGGGCGGGAGCGAAGGGCGATTGCTTCTCATCGAGGTCGCCCACCGGCTCCCCCAGAGCGATCTTCCGCAGAAGCGCGAATGCGCCGTAGAGGACGCCGCGATCGTTGGCCGCGGTGACAACGGTGTAGCGGGTGGCGCCGGCGCGCAGAGTCTTGAGCCAATATCCGTCCGGCTCCAGCTTGGCCGCGGCATCGAACTGAGGAAAGGCCTGCCGAATCGCGCCCAGCGTGCCGAGCACGATGGCGGATTCGGCGGGCACACGGGAATCCACGCGGAGCGTCCTGCCGAGCATGCCGCGGATGCCGAGGGTCAATTCCTGCCGTGCGCTCTCCAGGGGAGCGGCGTCGCCCAGCCTCGTGACCACCGCCGGTACGGTCTCGCGGTACTGCCGGGCGGAGCCATCGCCCAGCGCCGCGTATCGCAACCAGGCGGCGCGGCCGGTTTCGGCGTGAAGGCCGCCGGCCGCTAACAGGCTCAAAAGTGTCCAATTCAGGTAGCGTCGCATGTCAGTAGGGAATCCGCACCGGCCGGCCATCTTTCGGATCGGCCCACCGGTCGTTGGGAACAATTGGGGTCCAGCCGGGCCGCCCCGGATCCTGGTCGTATGGATAGCTCCCCAGCCGCTGGTAGAGTTCGCTGTACCGGCGGAGCTTGTCGCGGTCGAGCCTGACGCCCAACCCTGGCTTGTCGGGAACGCGGATGGCGCCGTTTTCGTATGGCATCGGGCCGCCTTCAATGATGTCGTCCGTCAAATGATGGTAGTGGGCATCGGCTGCGAACGAAAGGTTCGGAAGAACCGCGCCCAGATGCAGCATGGTTGCCAGTTGGATGCCCAGCTCGCCCGATGAGTGAACGGCGACGCCCAGTTGGAACGTCTCGCACACCGCGGCGGCCTTTACACAGGCCCGGATTCCGCCCCAAAAGGTAGTGTCGAGGAGAATCACGTCCACCGCCGTGTCGAGCGCATTGGCGGCGAGTTGCTCGAAGTTGACCACCACGGTATTGGTGGCGAGCGGAATCCGCACCATCTGGCGCGTGCGCCGCATGCCGTTGAGGCCGAAGACCGGATCCTCCAGATAGTCGTTGCGCAACCCCTCGATGGCCTGTCCGAAACGAATGGCCTGTTCGGTGGACCAGACGGCGTTGGGATCGAATCGCAACGAATCTTGGGGAAAAGCGGCGGCCAGGGCGCGATACGCCTCGAGCTCATAGTCCGGGGGGAAGACCCCGGCCTTCAGTTTATGGGTGGTAAAGCCGAAGCGCCGCTTGAGCGAGCCGGCATGTTCCACCAGTTGGTCGATGGTGCGCACTTCACCGCCGCCCGTGCGCGGATCCGGATACCGAAAAAAGCAGTAGGCGGCAAACGGCACGCGGTCGCGCAGGCGTCCGCCCAGGATCTCACACACCGGGACGCCCCAGGCTTGCCCCAGAATGTCGAGGCACGCAAATTCCAGGGCGGCCAGGATCTGGGTCCGGTTATTGTAAAGTGAGGCCGTTGGATTGGCGATGAGGAAGCGCATCTCCTCGAGGCGCGCCGGATCGTGCCCCACCAGGTAAGATTTTATGGCGCGGAATGCGGCCTCGGCCGATTCCCCGCCCCCGCCCATCTCACCCAGCCCAACCAGACCGTTGTCGGTCTCCACTTCCACGATGGTTCGTACAAAACGGCCCCAGTGGCAGCCGTTGGCATGGCGCAACGGCGCCTCCAGCGGAACCGTGACAGTGGTCGCCCGGATATCCACTATCTTCATGATTGGTTACATGATACGACAGTTTCCCGGTGGGACAGGCTGACGGCCAGGTGCCGGTCAGCGTCCTGACCAGTAAGGATGGCGATTGCCCGGTCGATTCTGCTTCGGCACTTAATGAAAGGAAGAGCCTTTGCCCCAGCGACATGCCACTACAGAGCCGTCAGCATGCTCCGGAATGATATAGAATGAAGCCAGTCGGGGCGTAGCGCAGCCTGGTAGCGCACCTGCCTTGGGCGCAGGGGGTCGGGCGTTCAAATCGCCCCGCCCCGACCAATAGAATCAAGGGTTCGGCGAGATAAAGCAAATCAGCCCGGACCCACCAGAAAGCCTTCGGAAAGCCGCGCCGTGGGGCACGGTGACACTGCCCATCAACATGCTGCGATCGCAAGCGACAGAAACAGCAACCGTCTCACGTGGACCTCCTCAGCCTGAAATGGCTTATCTGGATTTTAGCTCCTGTGGATCGCGCCGGCGCATCCACAGGGCCTGCAAAGCGAATCGCAGGAATCCAGGCGTAGCCGGTCCTCAAGGTGTTTCTCTAGCCCGTCAGGGCGAAAGGGATTAGCCCACGGCGCAAGCCGTGGGACTGGTGGGCAATCGGGGTAGCCCCCGGAGGGGGCGGAAGAACGTTCTTTCGCCCCCTCCGGGGGCTTGGTGGATCTCGCAATTCTCCCACGGCGCAAGCCGAATATGCGTTAACCTAAGGAGGCCCTACGCTCTGAAATTGAAGCGACGCCGCCTTCGGTGCGGTTCCGCGAGAACCTTGGTGATCGCATCCCAGTTGTCAAGGACGGTCGAGAGGTCCTGGGGTGTCAGGAGCGCAGCGCCGACTTGTCTGTAAAGAAACTCAACCTCGCGCCAGCGGCTGCGGCGAGGCTGCCAAGGTGTAGCCCCAGGGGGAAATAGCTTCTGCAGTGTGGATCATGCGCTCGATCAGCAAGCCCACAAACAGTTTTCCCTCCAGCCAAGCCTGCGCACTGAGGGGGTCCTTCTTGGGCAAATGGCCAACGCCTAATATCGATTTCATGCGTTTGAAAACCAACTCGATTTGCCAACGCAATCGGTAGAACTCCAGTATTTGCGCGGTGGGCACCGCAGCAGGTAACGTTGACCACACCATGAAATACTCCGCGCATTCCAACGATTCACGGGAGACCGTCTCTTGGCTGCGCTGGGCGCGGCGCTGCATCCGCTTCTGCGCCCATCGGGTCGCTTCTACGCTCTGCCGCAGAGCGAGTAACCGGCCATGAATCCAACCTCCGCGCGGGTCCTTGACATGCGCCTGATACTCGCGCGGCTTTTCCCCCAGTTGGCGCAAACGGGGCAGTAACTCTATGCGCTCGCCACTCGGTTCATACAACGGCAGGGCCGCACGATTCAGCCGGACGATCACGTCGCCTCCCCGGCTCACGACATGCGACACGCCGGGCGGCGCTGCGTAAACACGGTCTCCCATCAGAACGTCGCCAGGCACGACGGGCACGCGCCGAAACGTCTCGCCTCCTTCCCGGATATCGGTAAGTTGAAAAAAATCGCAGTGCAGATCGCCCAAATTCACGCAATAGTGGAGTTTCCAGTCAGTTCCCGTTGTTCCGGGTTCGTGAACCGACGTTGCATCCACGGCGCGAAGGCGGCGCCCCAGCAGTTGCAGGGGCAACGTGGTTGCCCCTCGCATCTGCAGGGCTAGCCAGCGAAACCACGGCTCCGCGGCACGCAGTCTCTTAAACACGCCCACCGAACTGATCTGCGCCAATCCAGCCGCCCGGCAGCGCGCGGCGGTCTCCGCCAGCGAGCAACCGGCCCCAACATGCATGAGCAGCAACCGGAGCACGACCGCTGGATCCTTGATATAGCGTGCCCGCTGCATTACGCCGAGTTCCCATGCCTGATCAACCCAATCCTCTGGCAGGAACGTGCATAGGATTCCCCAACTGTCCAGTACCGCAGTGCGCTCCGTCAAGTTCGTCACAGCAACAGCATACGCTAGTTTCAGAGCGAAGGCAAGCCTTAGGTTAACGCATATTCGGCGCAAGCCGTGGGACTGGTGGGCAACCGGGGTAGCCCCCGGAGGGGGCGGAAGAACGTTCTTTCGCCCCCTCCGGGGGCTTGGTGGATCTCGCAATTCTCCCACGGCTCACGCCGTGGGCTAATTTCTTTGGCTCCTGCGGAGCTTCACCTGAGGGGGCCTTCCGGGTTGGCTTCCATCAACTCTTTGCTCTTCCATCGCGACTCGGCTGACTCGCGGCCCGCGCCATCGTAGATCCGCCACGTCCAGACATCGCCGGGCGAGAAGGTGCGCTCCCATAGTTTGCGGCCAGTGTCGCTCCACCAGGTCTCCAACCCGATTCGCCGGCCGCTCTGGAACGTGGTTTCCCACTGCTTCTGGCCGTTCTCGCAATAAAAGGTCTGCCGGCCTTGGAGAACGTACCGGCCGTCGGAAGCAACGCCCGCGCTCCATGTCACCCTGACTTTTCCGTTGCGATACGTCTCGCGAAACTCGCGCACGTCACGCGGATCGGAGGCCGCCGGCGTCGTCGGTCCCCCTTCCAGCACCCAGGCTTCATTCAGCTCAATGTGCAGATCCGGTTTGTTCTTCGAAGTCACGATGTGAATGACGCCATTCGGCGCCTGCGTGGCGGTGGTGTATCCCACCGTGACCAAGCCGGGAAGCTGCCGCGTCTTCCAGGTGGCGCCATCGTCATCGCTCACAGCGACAAATGCACCCGCGCCGTTGGGGCCGAGCTTCTTCTTGTCGAACAGGTCGGCCACGAAGAACAAGCGCCCGGAAGCCAGCCGGACCACGCTGGGACGCTGCCCGCTGCCCAAGGGCCGGAACGGAGTCTTCGATTTCTCCCAGGTTTTGCCGCCATTCTGACTGATGGCTTTGGGCATGAAGCCATCGATCTCCGAATTCTTCCCGCCGAATCCGATCAGCGATCCATCCTGGCCCAGTACCACGGTGGTGTGCCGGCCCGCCGTGCGGCCTCCGGTATCGTACCACGACTGGCCTTCATCCTTCGACGCAAACAGAACCGAGGTGCTGCCCGCTCCGTCAACCGGTAAGTAGATCGTGCCGTCGGTTCCGCGCACCACGCTATTGATCGGCTGCGGCGTAAACTTGCCAACCGTGCCCGTGAGTTTCGGCAGTTCCACCGCGCTCCAGGTCGCGCCGTTGTCGGTGGACGTCATGTACTGGAACGGCGGGCCTCCGAGCAGCCGCGGCGATCCCCAAAAGAACCAGATCTTGCCATGGTCGTTCCAGATTACCGGCGCCGCATCGGCGGCATCCGCAAAATCCGGCCAGGGTTCCGGCCTGTCCCAATCCTCCGCACCATAGCGCAGCCGCATGGTGAGAATCGTCTGATCCGGATCGTTCTCCTCCTTCGGAGTGTTGTAATAGGCCGCCAGCAGATCGCCGTTCGGCAGCGCCTGCACGGCCGAATTGTGATACGCGATGCCGAGCCCGGGCTTCAAGCCGATCTTCCAGCCAACCGTCCGCATCGTGCGATCGCCCAGGTCCGGGAACAGCGGGCGCGTGTAGTAATACGGCTTGGCCGGGTCGGGCCCGCGCCGGATGTCGGGTGGCGTGCTCTGCTTCACCGCCAGTTGCATAAGCGGCGGCTCGTACGGCAACGGTTTGGCGCCGGGCATGGCAGCCTGCACCACGTGAAATCCGATGCCATGGCCGGCGGACGCGAAATCGGGCGCCATGCTGGCCCGGTTCGCCGAGCGCGCATAGTAGGGTGTCTCCGCCGGCAGAAACTTGCCTCCATCGGTCTTCGACGCGCGATAATCCAGGCCGCCGCCGCGCACGATCTTGGCGATGCCGGACGCGGGGCCCACCGGGTCGGTTTGAGTCCCGCTGGGATACGGGCCGTGCCAGTCCAGGCACCACTCCGCCACGCCGCTGTGCATGTTCTTCAAGCCCCAGGCGTTCGCGGTCTCCGCCGCCGGCGCCGTCGGGCCGGAGGAAAACGGCGTGCGTGTGCCGGCGCGCGCCGCGTATTCCCACTCCGCCTCCGTGGGCAGCCGGTATGGTTTCCCCTCGTTCTGACTGAGCCATTTCGTAAACGCCACGGCGTCGTTCCAGCTCACGCCCGACGCGTACGGCGCATAGTGGGGATTGCCGCGATAGTCGGGCCGAAACCGGTGATACTGTTCCACCGTGACTTCGGTAACGCTCATCCAGTACGGCGATGTGATGACGACCTCGTGCACCGGCGCTTCGTCGTAATCGCCCGCATCGCTCGGCCGGTCGAAGATCACGCCCGGCGGCCCTTTCAGCAACTCCTTCGGCAGCGGCACGGAATCGACTCCCATTTGAAAACTTCCCGGCTCGATGCGTACCATCGCCATTCCGATCGAGTTCACCGTTGCGGCGGGCGGCGCTGCCGCAATCGCGCACAAAATGGCCGCCAGAACACAGCACGTATTCATTGCTCGAACCAATATATATAATGTCAGCAATCGCCATGAGACTCACCATTGCATTTTTATGCGCGCTCGCACCGGCACTCGCCGCCGAGCCTTTCGTCATTACCCACGAATTCGCCAATCGAAATGCGCACAGCCTCATCGGGCTGCCGATGGGCAGTCACAAGACGCTGGTCGAAAAGGACGGCGCTCTCCGCTGGTCGCAATGGAGTCTGAAACGCAGGCCGCTCGATTCGCCCTTCGGCTTCAGCGGCCAGATGGATGGCGCGCTCGACATTCAAACGTTCCGCATCGATGGCGATCGCGAAACACCGCTCGAAGCCGGACCGCAGAGCCTCTACCGCGGCCGCTATCCCTTCGTCGTGACGCAGTTGACCGCGGGAGATGTGGCGCTGGAAGAACTCGCATTTGCCGCCGAAGCCGGAACGCAGGGCCTCGACGTGGTCCGATTGCAGGTCGCCAACCGGTCGGGGGGAACCCGCGAACTCGAAACACGGTTGAGTGGCAAGCACTACAACCTGCCGGGCCACGCCCGCCAAAACACCCTGGTCACGCGCGATGGCTACGAAATCGTGCTGGTCCAGCCGGCGGCGCCCGCATGCGTTTCCAAGGCCAACGGGCTGACCCTGGCGTGCCGCTGGACCGTGCCCGCTGGCTCCACCCAAACCCTGTGGCTCAAGGTCCCGTACGATCTTCCCGCGGCCAACGAATCCGCCATCGATGGCGATAGCGGTGAAACCCTGCTGGCCCGCGCGCAAGATTCGTGGCAGGCCATCTGGGCCAAAGGACCGCAGATCCACCTTCCCCAGAAAGCGCTCGAAGACTTCTTTTACTCTTCCTTCGCCTACGTCCTGATCCTCACCGAATACGATGCCGCCGGCGATTTGTGGATCCTCGACGGCCCCGGCGGCTATCGCCAGTTCTGGGGCCGCGGCGAGTATTTCCAGGCGCGCGCCCTCGACCTGCTCGGCCGCTCCGACCTGGCCGCGGAATCTCTCGAACACGCCTTCCATATTCAGATGGACGATGGCGAATGGGACGGCCCCCCGATCAGCGGCTGGCCTTCCTGGGATAACATCGGCGGCAACGCGGCCGGCGTCTGGGAGTATTACCTGTTCACGCGCGACCGCGCCTGGCTGGCGCGCGCGTACCCGCACCTGCTGGCTGCCGCGCGCTGGGTCCGGTACCATCGTGAGGAAAGCGATCTCGAAGCCCTGGACGTGCCCGCCGGCGCGAAGCCCGCCCGCCGCCAGATCCCATCGAGTTGCAAGCCCGAAACCGCGCCCCCGCTCCAGCCCGGTGAAAAGCCCATCTGGTCCGGGCTTCTGCCATGGAGCTATGGCGACAGCGGACTCCCCGAGGGCCACGCGTTCCCGCACAACTTTTTCGCGCTCTACGCCGTGGAGTGCGCCCGCAAGGCCGCACTCGAACTGGGAAACAAGGAAGACGCCGCCTGGCTCTCCAGCGAATACGCGAGCTACCGCGATGCCATTTTCGCTTCGATCCAGCGCGCGCTGAAACTCGAACAGGGCGCGCCACCGTACCTTCCCGCCATGCCCGCGGCGCCCGAAGCGTCGTGGTCGCAGAGCTTCGTGGCGGTCTATCCCACCGAGCTTTTCAAGCCGGACGATCCACTGATCACCGGCCTGTTGACGCGCATCGAGAGCACCATGCGCCAGGGCCTGCCCACCAACATGGCGTGGCTGGGCTTCAGCGGCGTGTGGCCCGGCAATTCCATGAATATGGCGGAAGTCTACCTCCGCCGCGGCGACGTCCGAAAGGCCGCCAACCTCCTGGCCGCCACCTTGAATCATTCGTATTCAACCAACGTCTGGCGCGAGGAGATTCGGGTCGACAAAACCATCCCGACCACCTGCCCGAACGGCAACAGCCGGAACCTCGACAACCGGATGGGCACCGGCGACATGCCGGAAGCCTGGGCCAACGCCAACCTGGTGAACCTCGTCCGGGACATGCTGCTCCTCGAACAAAACGGAGCTCTGTATATCCTCCCGGGCGTCCCCGCCGATTGGATCGGCGTTGGCGAAGAGATTTCCATTCGCAACGCTCCAGCGCTTCTTGGCGGTCCCGCGTCCTACCGTCTTTCCTGTCCGGCCGCCGGCAAAATGGTGCTCGACTTGGACGCGCCCCAAGAACCGGTAGATGTGATCGTGCGTTTCCCGCTACCAGACGGCAGCGCCATCCACTCGCTTCTGATCGACGGGCACGCTGCGCCACGGCCGGCGAGCACGACAGTCAAACTGGAGAAGGTTCGTGCCGCCATGCGCCTGGAAGTTCAGTTCTAGCCGGCAATGCTGTTCACTTAAACCTCTCACTGCCAACTCGACTCACCGGAACGGCTACCGCCGGTGCTGTTTCCCTGGCTAAACCGGACCTTCCGCCCCGATACGCCATCGGCCAGTGACCTCCAGGCGGATACGGAAGGCTTTGCCAAAGCCGCGCGGTTAATGGAGAAGCTCCACGGCCCCGAGTTCGCCGCTATGGTGAATAACATTCAGCATGTGCGGAGATGACCGGGAAATGAGTCCCATTCACATGCCACTTCGCACCCGGTTTGTGGCCAGCATCAGGCGCCAGAGGTCCGATTCGTGACCGCAGGTCGGCGAACTGAAGCAAGTGGCCGTGTAGTCATATCGCAAAATGGCTTCCGTACCGGCGCACGAGATTTCCGTGCAGGCTAGGTGCGCCCAGGAGCCACCGCTCCTGGTCTTCGCCGCCCGCACCCGCGTTTCGGGGGCCGCGCGCCGGGCGTACTCGCACCGCAGCCCGGCTGTTTTCTCACAGCCCGCCTGGCCTTCGGCGCAATAATAGACTCATGAAGCTCCTCTTGCTGGCCGCAGCCCTCCCGTTGTTCGCAGCAGACCCGGCAGGGTTTCAGATGTGGACCTCATCCGAGTTGCAGACCCGTGCCAATGCGCTCAAGCTCGATGAATACCGGCAGGGTGTGGATCGAATGGAGAATTGGGGAAACCACGCCGTAATTCTCGAACGCCTGGAAGGCGCCACTCCGGCGGAAGCTCACGACACCATGGCCGATCTGTTTGTAGTCGCATCGGGCGAGACCTTGCTGACGGTGGGCGGCATCATCGTGGACCCGGTGAACACGACTGCCGGCGAGATTCGTGGCAAATCCATCAGCGGAGGAGTAACCAAAAAACTCGCGGCCGGCGATATGGTTCACATCCCGGCGAAAATGCCGCACCGGTTGAGCGTCGAGCCGGGCAAGGTTTGCACCTATCTCGTATTCAAAGTCCGAATCGAGTAGGCCCTTACCCGGATCTGCTCGTGCTCTTCGCCGCCAGCCCGCACTCGCAGAACGAATCTGTCGCCGAAAGTTGAGAAAATTGCTGCCGTTGCGCAACCAATACAACGGACTATGAAACGAATCCGAAGCAACGCGATCGTGCCCGGTGTTCTCCTGGCGTTAGCCATGGCTGCGCCCGTGCCGGCACAGACGGTTACAAATGATGGAACAGTACTCAAGCAGATCATCGTCTTTGGCCGTCATGGCGTAAGGGCACCCGCCATCTCACAGGCCGATTACGCTCAGTATTCACCCAGGCCTTACCCTGACTTCGGGGTCCTTCAGCCGGGGTATTTGACCGTCCATGGCCAGCAGGCGGAAGTCCTGCTTGGGGCTTACTACCGCAGCTATCTGCTTGTCGAGGGGCTGCTCACCGGCGACTCGGGTACGGATCTGGCCCGCTCGTATTTCCGCGCCAATTCGATTCAGCGTTCCAATCTCACCGCTACCAAGCTCGGGGCTGGGTTGTTCAATGGCATAACCGTGCCCGTGCACTCTTACCCTCTGAATCAGCCCGACCCGATTTTCGATCCCATTTTGGCCGATGTGGTGGCCGTAGACCCGCTCCGCGCCGCCGCCGAAGTTCAGGCGATTTACAGCAGTGGTAAAGCGTTGGCGTCCGCCTATAGCGGCGAGTTCTCTCTCATTCGCAGTGTCCTGTTGAACTATCAAAACGGAGTGCAGCCACTACCCCCCACGCCGCCTGGCATCACCGACCCAACCGTTCAACCGATTCCTCTGGATGCGATTACATCCCTGCTGTACACGGGAAACGTGATTGACGAGGGTGGACTTGGGGCAACCAACGCCGCGGCCGACCCGTTTGTGATGGAATACGCGAATGGCTTCCCGCTCGCGGACGTGGGTTGGGGGCAACTTTCGTTGGATACTCTCTCCCAAACTACCCGGATTATAACCCTTACTCTGAATGTGGAACTTAGAACGCCGTACCTGGCCCAAGTGCAGAGCTCGAACGCCGCGGCGCACATTCTTCGCTCCATGAAACAAGCGGTTCTGGGTGAAGCGATCCCCGGCGCATTTGGGGACCCCGCATCGCGAGTGATTGTAGTGATCAGCTCCGATGCCTATATGACGGGATTGGCCGGACTTCTCGGCCTGCACTGGCAACTACCCGGCTATCAACCGGACTTTTGCACTCCGGGCGGGGCGCTCGTTTTCGAAGTGCGGCAGTCCAGAAGAACGGGCGAGCATCTGGTTCGCGCGTTCTACACCGCACAGAGCTTCGACCAACTGCGCAACCTGACGCCACTGACGGTCCTTTCACCACCGGAGACGGCCCAGCTTGTGATTCCGGGCGGCAGCAAACCAGGCGCGTCCCTGGACGTCAAGTTTGAGATCTTTCAGCAACTGATGAGGAATGCAATTGGGCCGCAATACGTGCAGAATCCCATGCTGGAATCTCCGCCCGGCGTGCTGGCCAGTGTGCCTGGGCAGTAGCTCCACGGCTCACGGCAAGTACGCACCACATTCCGCGCCAGAACCCCGTGCCTGTTGGGGCCCCGGCCCCCCATTTCGCTGTATAGTACTCTCTATGGCCATCATCGCCGTGGCGGGCCGCAAGGGCGGGGTGGGAAAGTCCACCATCGTCGGGAATCTGGCGGCGGAGTTTGCCGCCATGGGGCGGAGCGTGGCGGTGCTCGACGCCGATCCGCAGCATAGCCTGGTCGCCTGGGCGGCGCAGGGCGACGGGATGCTGGCGCGCTCCATCCGGAAAGTGTCCGACGGCGGCGACACGTTGCGGTCGCGAGCGCACAAGGCCGAGCAGGACGCCGATATCGTGCTGATCGACACGCCGCCCGGCATGCCGGAGGTGGGCTACCAGGCGGCGCTGGCAGCGGACCTGCTGCTGCTGCCGTGCGGGCCCTCGCCGCTCGATCTGTTCGCCCTGAAGGAAGCACTGTCTTGGGGACTCAAGGCGCGCGCGGAGCGGCGCTCGAAGAAGCCGCGCATCCGGTTCGTGCCTTCCAAGGTTGTCATGACCACCAACCTCGGGCGGGGGTTGGCATCCTCGCTAAAGGATATGGGAAGGAAGGTCCTGCCGGGCATCGGCCAGCGCGTGGTGCTGGCGGAGGCGGTGGTCCACGGACTGACGGTGGCCGAGTACGCGCCCGATTCGCCGGCGCACGAAGAGTTCCGCAAACTGGCCAAGGCAGTGGACAAGCTGCTGAACCGCTGAGGCCGGGCAGCCACCGGATCGCGGCGCTACGCCGGTATCTTCTTACGGATCAGGGGCCTCACGAGCGCCATCAGGATCAGGACGATCGCGAAGGTGCACACGATAGTGGCGCCGGTCGGCAGGTCGATCTGTAGCGACAGGTAGACGCCCAGCGCCGAGACCAGCGTGCCCATCGTCCATCCAATCGCCAGCCTTGTGCCGATGTTCTCGGCGTAGATCATGGCGCCCACCGACGGCACAATCAGGTAGCAGAACACCAGCAGCACGCCGGCGATGGCCACCGAAGAGGTCACCACGAAGCCGAACGAAGCGTAGAAGACGAAGTCCCAAAAGCGCGTCGAGATGCCCTGCGCCTCGGCCGCCTCGGGGTCCATCGAGATCAGCAGGAACTTGCGGCGGAAGATGTAATGGAACAGGCCGATAGCGCCATAGAGGAGGGCGGTCTTCTCCACCTCCCACCACGAGACGGTCAGGATGTTGCCCACCAGCATTTCCTTGAGGTGCTCGGTCTGCTCCACCGACTTGCTCATCGCCAGGATCGCGGCCGCCGACGCCACCGCGTAGCAGATGCCGATTATGGCTTCTTGTGGAATGCGCGCGCGGCGGCCGCGGATGGTGGAGAAGACCGCCGCGCCGACGAATGTGAAGATGAGGCTGACCACGTAGGCGGTCGTGCTGTGAGGCTCGATGCCATACAGCACCGCCATGGTGGTGCCGAGCGCGGCGATCTGCGCCAGGGAGAGGTCGACGAAGATCACGCCGCGCTCCACCACGTGGACGCCGAGGTAGGCGTGAATGCCCGTCAGAATCAGACTCGCAATAAACGGAGGGAGCAGAAATGAGAGTGTGCTCATCGGGTTTCCTTACTTCGCTTTTTCGAACAGGCTCACCAGCAGGCCGATGTCGTAGTCGAACAACTGAAAGTAATCCGTCACTTGTTTGACGCCGCCCACCGATGGCAGCAGGACCGCGACCTGGCCGCCGACATCCTGCGCGATCTTGTTGGGCGCGCGCAGGTCGAAGTAAGGCTCCACCAGGATCAGCTTGATGCCTTCGCGCTTCATGGTGTTGATCACTTCCAGGGTGTGGACGGGGCTGGGCGGGATGCCGGGCTTGGGCTCCACGTAGTCGACCACGACGAGGCCGAAGTGCTCGCAGAAGTTGGGCCAGGAGCGGTGGTAGGTGACCACCTTGCGGCCGCGGTAGGGCGCCATTTTGGCTTCCCAGCCTTTTTCGGCGGCCGCCAGGCGCTTATCGAAATCGGCGTAGCGCTGCGCGAAGGCGGCGGCGTTGGCGGGCTGCATTTCACTGAACTTCGCGGCCAGTGCCTTGGCGATGCGGCGGCCGTTATCGGGATCGAGCCAGTAGTGCGGGTTGCCCAGCGGGTGGACGTCGCCCATGGCGCGCGTGACCTGGCCGGTGGGGATTTCCAGGATCTGGCAGGACTGCGACATATCGAGGTACCCCGGCGCGCCCACCTGGATCTTAGGGTTGCGGCTTTGCGTGATCAGCGGAGGAAGCCAGCCGATTTCGAGCTGAAGACCAACTACCACCAGGAGGTCGGCCTTCTGGAGTTTGAGCAGGAAACTGGGCTTGGGCTCGACGAAGTGCGGGTCCTGGTAGCCCATGGCGATGGAGTCGGCGTTGATGAGGTCACTGCCCACCTCGCGGGCGAGGGAGGCCAGGTCCTGCGTGGCGGTCATCACGTTCAATTTGGAAGCGGCCTGGGTGACGCCGGCCGCGGCCGTCAACAGCGCGACGGCAGATGCGAATAATCGTTTCGACATGCTTTTCCTCATCAGAAGGGATGCGCTCCGTGAGCGCCCATGGAGAACTGGAATTGGAACAACAATTCGTTGGCGGTGAGGCCTTCGCCGTACCGCGTGCGGCGAAGCTGNNCGGGCGAACTGGTAGTCCCCGGAGACGTAGAAGCCGAAGGGCGTGATGATGGGGGTGGTCGGCCCAACGTAGAAATCTCCATGGCGGATCGTCAACGCTGTGCGTGCCCAGATCAACTCGCTGCGCGCCACAAACGAGTGGTAGATAGACCGCCGCAGGGGCTTCCACCGCAGCGTGGCGTCGGCGCCGTAAAGCTGGTTCCAGGCATCGGCCCACGGGCTGTGGCCGCGCGCGAAGGA
>PLMF01000261.1:0-9649 GCA_003142355.1 Bryobacterales bacterium | reverse complement strand
AGCGAGAGGCCGGCGTCGTCGATTCCGTCCTCGCCGCTCACCAGATTCTGGCTCACCAGCGGGCGGTCGGTCCAGGGCAGCACGTGGTTGTGCAGCGGATTCACTCTGCCGAATGCGGCGCGCATCTTGCCCACTTTTAACTGCAAGCCGGCGGGGAGCGCGGTGAAGGTCAGATAACCCTCTTCGAGATCCACGCCGTGCTCGCCGAAGCTGATGAAGAAATCCGCGCGCGCGTAAGGGTCGATGACCTCCTGGAAGCCGACTTCGCTCTCGTGCATCTGTAACGACGAGGTCCCCCGGTTGGCGCCATTGCCCGCGGCGCCCAGGAAGTCGCCGATCACGCTGATGTCCGGATTCAAGACCTTGGCCGCCGCCGGGCCGGCGCCGCCCAAGGTCAGCGGCGCGCCGGGCGGGGGACCTTGCGCGGCGGCTTCCACGGGGACCGCCGCCGCCGGAGCCGCGGCGGCAACCGTCGCCGGCGCCTGCCCCTTGAGGGTCTGCACCTCAGCCTCCAGTGCCTGGATGCGGTCCTCCATGGCCTTCATACGGTTGAGCAATTCGGTGGTGTCCTGCGCCGGAAGCAGGGCGGCAAATAACGCCGCCACGGCGGGCGCGAGCATGAATATACGCATAATGCCTCGATTCCTCAAAGTTCCTTTCCTGACCCATACATGGCCCAAGCGCCGGTCTACCGCACCGGAGCCGGGCCGCCAACGGACGAGGAACTAAGCGGGAGGCGCACGCGAATCGCCGGCGGTGAGGAGGACCTCGCGCGGCGCGTCAGAGCCGGAAAACCGCTCCAGCCAGGCCAGCGGAAGAAGGGGCGCGAACGCCGCCGCCGACACCGTGGATTGCAGCAGAGGCATCGGCCCCGAATGGCACAGCAGGCAGCAATGATGGGACGAATGGTGGTGCCAGTGTTCCGAGGCGAGAGACGCCGCCTGCGCGAAAACCAGTGCGCACAGAAACAGCACGACGAGCGAAACGCGCGCGATGCCCCGAGCCCGGAGTGACATTTTGTGTACTATTATACACTTCGTGGCGCCGGCGATCTTGTCGCCGGTGTTCTTCCCAATCCGGACAAACAAGCCGGCGCTACCTCAGAAAACCCATCCCAGCTCGAACTGATAAGACCTGGGGGTGACGAAGTGGGTGCCGCTGAACGTGGAAAGAAAGTTGTACAGCGCCACGTTGTTCGCCAGGTTCACCACCGTGAGTTTCAGCGTGGTGCGAATCTTCTCCGCGTGGAACAGGTTGTCGGTTCCGGCGGCGATGTCGAACAGGTGCCGCGGAGCGACGCGCGGCGGATTATGGTCGTCGTTTTCCGTTCCGGCGGCCGGAATGACGAGCCGCGTCGCGCCGTAGTTTGGCGACGCGCACGAGGGAATCGCACTCGAGACGGTAGCGCTCTGGCCGCCGCAGTAGAATCCGATGGCCGCTTGCTGGGCTGCGGTCAGGGCCAGGGCATCCGCCAGGCTGCCCACCGCGCCTGCCACCAGTCCGCTGTCGTAGCGCCACGTGAATGCGAACCACGGTCCGTTATGGGGGCGCCGGTAAGTGAGGTGCGTAGTCTGCTGGAACGCCTGGTCGTGGTCGATGCGAAAAGCGCCGGTATTGAGCGGCGAATCGAAAATCAGACCTCCGTTCGAAGGTCCGAAATAGCGGGCGCGCGTGTGGCCGATGTTGGTGTAAGCCTGAAAGCCGTGAATATCGGTGGTGCTGACGCGTAGCGAGAAGCCGTCGATTTTCGACTGCCGCCAGGAAATGGGGAACACGATCGGGGTGTTGAGCAGGGTGCCGAAATCGAAAGCGTTGTCCGTGAACTTCCAGAAATAATCGGCGTCGATTTCCAGCCACCTGGTGGCGGATTGCTCGAAGCCCGCGTTGAACTGGTTACGCCGGCCCGGCTGGATCGGACGAGCGCCGTAAGCGCCGAAGACATTGGTCGCGAGCCCTCCCGTGCCGGTGGAACTCGAGAGGATCAGGTTCTCGTTGTAAGGCGTCTCGAACGCCCGCGAATAGGCCGCGCGCAGCACCGTGCCGGTGGCCTTCAGCAAGTAGGAGGCGCCCATGCGCGGCTCGACGCCGTGAGCCGCGGTCAGGCCGTTGTACTGGTCGATGCGCAGGCCGGGTGAAAGCGTCAGGTGGCCCAGCGTCAGGCTGTCCTGCGCGTAGAAGGCATACTCGTCGATGTTGGCGCGTCCGGCGAAATGAAACAGAGATCCGCCGCGCGTGAGATCGTACGGGACCAGGCCGGGCTGCTGCAGCGGATCGAGGAAATTCGGGTCGGTGATGCCGAGGGAGAACCGCTCGTGCAAGCGCGTCTGCGTGATCTGGGTCCCGACCTTCACGTTGTGGACGCCGTGGACGTAGTTGAAATCCGTCCGCATCCCATAGTTCGCCAGGCTGCGGTACTCGGAGACCGTGGCGGGGGTGTCGGCGAAAGGATCGCCACTGGGATAGTAATACACCTGGTCGCGGCGCAGGAATGTGTTGACGGTCAGCAGCGCGCCCGCGCCAAAGGTGTGCTGGTAGCCGGGCGCGACGTTGTACGTCAGCACCTTCTGCCGCTGATCCTGGGTGAGCTGATCGTAACTGTTGGGGACCTGGAACCAGTTGCGGGCCGCGAGCAGGTTGAGGTGCAACGCGTCGCTGCCGCCGGGTTGCCAATCGAGGCGGTCGAAGATGGTCTGGTCGTTGCCGGCATCATGGAAGGGGCGGAACTCGGGGGTGTCCAGGAAACGTCCAGTGCGCAGGCTATTGGCCGACAGAAAATTGCCCAGTTTTGGGCCGCCGAATCCCAGGGTCGCTTCTTCCGCCACGGTGCCGAACGAGCCGTATTGCGCCAGCAAGCTGCCGAAGGGCTTCTGGCCCAGTCCCGAGCGCGTCACGGCGTTCACCACCAGACTGGTTTTGTCGCCGAATTCGGCCGCCGGCGCGCCGGTGATCAGCTCCATGGATTGAATGGCGTTTTCGGGGATCTGAGTCGAGAACTGCTTGCTTTGCTGGTCGCTGATGGGCTGTCCGTCGATGGAAAAGCTGGTCTGCGCGTGGTCCCCGAGCGGGTGGAAGAAGCCGTTGGAATCGGCCACCACACCGGGGCTCGAGAGCGTAATCATGTCGCTCAGGCCCGAGCCGGGCGAGAGCGTAGGCAGCATGCCAGAGAGTTGGCGATCCACGTCGCTGTGCGCGTAGGGAACATTTTCCAGCAGACCGGGGCCGCTGGCTTCCACGGTCATGGTCTGGCGCTCGCCCGCCAGCGAGAGCGCGAACTTCAGCGCGATTGGCACGGAGGAGCGCACGGCCACCTCCTGGGCGCCCGGCGCAAAGCCTTGTGCCGAAACCACCACTTGGTAGGGATTGGGAGGCACGTTGAGAAAGTGAAACGCGCCGCCGGCATCGGTGACGGTGGAGCGATCGTACCCGGTGATGGGATTCTTCAATTCGACCGAGGCGCCGGGGATCACCGATCCGCTGGGGTCGGTCGCGACGCCGTCGATGGTGCCCGCCGAGCCGGACGACTGCGCCGGCGCCGCGGAAGTGCAAACGAATAACGCAAGACCCGCCAGAGCGGGTAAAAACGCAGCTTTCATGATTTCTCCTTAGTCCTTGACAGCAATAAAGGTTTGGCCAGGCGCCGAATGCCGGAGCCGGGCCGCCATATTTTGCGAGTGAAGGACTAAGCCGGAGGGGCGCGGCTCGAGGCCGCGGAAAGCAGCGCTTCGCGGGGCGTTTCGACGCCGCCGCACGACGCCAGCCAGACCGTCGAAAGAACCGGAGCCACCGCCGTCGCCGATACGCTGGATGGCAGGAGAGGTAGTGGTCCTACATGGCATAGCAGACAGCAATGCTCGGACGAGTGATGCTGGTGCTCGAACGCGAGGGCGTGAGTCTGCGCACAAACGGTGGCAGCCAGCAGGAACAGGACGAGTACAACCCTCCTGCGCCAGCGCGCTCCTCGTGCCATGCTCATTATCATACCAGGAACCCGGAAAGCCCGCAGCCCGTTCACCATTTTTTTTCGAGAGTTTTCCGAGTCATTTCAATCACTTCCGGGCTTTAAGGCCCGTTAGCCCGATTTCGGTCTGCTATACCAGGATTAGGGGGGAACCGATGCAATCCTCAATCGTTCGGAACCCGAGGCCAACCACCACCACCCCTGGCCCCTGGCCCCCGGCCCGTGTGACGCAACTAGCGAAAAATGCCCTCCCGATGCGTCACAAAACTACACACCACGGAGGCAAACCATTGAAAAATAAGACCTTAAAACCTCATGAATAAAAATCTCACCCCCCCGGCACAGGTGCGTCACCCGGGTGGGACGCTTGACCCATCTGGGGGCGCCCATCCGCCCACACGCGACCGCGTTTCCGAGCCGCAGCCGTCAGGGGGTGGGATTGGTGTATGATCAATAACATCAATGGCACAAGAGAGAGGTTTTGGGCGGCGGAGCACCTTCGTTCTGCTTCTGCTCTGTGTCATTGTCTCCGCGCAAGCCGCGGCCCTTTCATCCCAATTCGAACAGCACGGCGCTTCCGATCATTGTTGCCTGTTGTGCCACGTGGGACCGCTCGCTCTGCTGACGCCCAGTATTCCGGTGGCGCTGGCGCCGGCCGCTCCGGCAGGGTGGCGGGCAGCCAGCCCGGTTTCCGAACTCGTCCGCGAGATACCCCTGGCCGCGAGTTCTTCGCGCGCTCCTCCCGCTTAGTTCCGTATCGCGAGCTGCCGGTCCGGCGCCGGAATCCGGTGTCGGGCCATGTGTTTTACCGGACAAAAAGAAAAAGGAGAAGCGCTTCCGCCATGGCGGTCCATTTGTTGCGCTTTCGAGTCCATCTATTCCGGATAGTCTCTGTTCTTGGGACCATCCTTCTCGTTGCGGCGGGCCTGTTTCAGGCGGCCTGCGGCGGGTTGAAGAAGGTGGAAGGCACGGGCACGGGCACGGATGCCGCCAAGGCTGCGGACCCAGCCCTGTTTACGGTGCCCCAGGACCAACTCTCGCACCTGCGCATCGTGCCGGTCCGGAGAACCTCCTGGGTGATCTCCGTGCGCACCACCGGAACGGTGGATTGGGACGCGAACCACACCACCCAGGCCATCACCCAGGTCAACGGCCCGATTTCCCGCATCCTGGTGGATACCGGATCGCGCGTGGCCGCGGGCGATCCCCTGCTGTATGTCACCAGCCCCGATGTGGCGAATGCCATCTCCGCCTACCGCAAGGCCCGCAACCGCGAAGTCCTGACTAAGCGCGTAATGGATCGCCAGAAGGAGTTGCTGGACCTCGGCGCGATTGCGGCCAAGGATTACGAGAGCAGCCAGTCGGATTACAACGATTCCACGACGGACGTCCAGAACAGCCTGCAAGCTCTCAAAATCTTCGGCATCGCCGCGCAGGAAATCGATCAGGCCGAACGGCAGGGCGCGGCCATCCGCACGGAGCTGGCGGTACGCTCGCCCATTTCCGGCGTGGTGGTGCAGAAGATGGTTTCTCCCGGCATGTTGATTCAGGCCGGCGTCACCGTCTGTTTCATGATCAGCGACATTTCCACGGTCTGGGTGCAAGGTCATGTTTTCGACCGCGACCTGCCCACCGTTCGGGTGGGCGATACGGTCGAAGAAACCAATCCATCCTTCGACGGGAATTTCCGGGGCACGGTGGCGTACATCGGAGCGTTTGTGGACCCGGCCACGCGCACCACTCCGGTCCGCATCGTTACCCAGAATCCGAAAGGTCTGTTGAAGAAGGACATGTTTGTGGAGGCGGTGATCCGCACCAACAGCCGGAGCAACATTATGGTAGTTCCGGTTTCCGCCGTGTTGCGCGACGACAAGAACGAGCCGATGGTCTATGTCCAGGTGGAACCGGGCAAGTTTGCGCGGCGGCCGGTAACCATCGGGACCGAGCAGGACGGCCTGGTGGCGATCGCCGGCGGGCTCACGGACCACGACAACGTGGTGACCGATGGCAGCCTGTTCATCCAGTTCGCGAGCAGTATCCAATAAGGCGGAGACCAGATGATCGCCAAACTAGTCTCTTTCGCGCTCCGGCAGCCGTTCGTCATTGTCGTCGCTTCATTGGCCCTCATGGTCTGGGGCGCCTGGTCGTTCCAGAAGCTGCCCATCGACGCCTATCCCGATCTTGCGCCGCCCCACGTCGAGCTGATCACGCAGTGGCCCGGACACGCGCCCGAGGAAATCGAGCGTCAGATCACGATCCCCATCGAAATCGAGCTGAACGGCATTCCGAAGCTGGATTCGTTGCGCTCCATTTCGCGCTACGGCCTTTCTTTTATCGCCATGAACTTCGAGTATGGGACCGACCCGTACTTCGTGCGCGAGCAGGCGTTTGAGCGCATGGGGGAAGCCCAGTTGCCCTCCGGTTTGACGCCCAGCCTCTCGCCCTTGTTCAGCCCCAGCGGGCTGATTTACCGGTATGTGGTGCAGAGTCCCGATCGGTCGCCGCAGGAGCTGAAGACCATCGATGATTGGGTGCTGACGCGCCACTATCGCTCCATACAAGGGGTGGCGGACGATTCCGGGCTGGGCGGCACCACCATGCAGTACCAGGTGTTGCTCGACCCCCACAAGCTGTTCGCCTACGGTGTTTCCGTGCCGCAGATTTTTCAGCAGCTCGGCAGTAACAACGCCAATTCCGGCGGCGGCTTCTATTCCCAGGGCGGGCAATTCTATTACATCCGCGGGCTGGGACAGGTTCGCGATACGGCGGATATCGGCAACATCGTGGTGACCGAGAAGGGCGGGATTCCGGTTTATGTAAAGGACTTGGCGAAGGTGGAAATCGGGTACGCGCCACGGCTCGGCCAGTTCGGATATATGCGCCAGGATGAAGCCGTGGAAGGCGTCATTCTGATGCGCGTGGGCGAGCAGGCGCAGGTGATTCTGAAGAAGGTCGAGGCCATGACCGACGACCTGAACCGGAACGTGCTGCCGCCGGACGTGAAGGTGGTCCCGTATTACGACCGCCAGGGGCTCATCCAGGAAACCACGCTCACTGTGGAACACAACCTGCTGCGGGGCATGGCCCTGGTTCTGGTGATCCTGGGGATATTCCTGTTCAGCGTGCGCACCGCTCTGATCGTGGCGGTGACCATCCCCTTTGCCTTGCTGTTCTCATTTATCTGCCTGGACTGGCGGCACATCCCGGCCAACCTCCTGTCGATCGGCGCGATTGATTTCGGGATCATCGTGGACGGCGCGGTGGTGATGGTGGAGAATATCTTCCGGGAACTGGCGGCGCGTTACCGCCAGAGTTTCAACCTGCTGGACGTCATCCGGGCGGCCGCGCACGATGTGGAGCGTCCCATTTTCTACGCCATCGCGGTGATCATCGCCGGATACCTGCCGATCTACGTTTTGACGGGGCCTTCCGGGCGGCTGTTCCAGCCCATGGCCGACACCATGTCGTTCGCGCTGCTCGGCTCTCTGCTTTGCGCTTTGACCCTGCTGCCCGTGCTGTGCGCCTTTTTCCTTCGCAAGCACGTACACGAACCCGAGGTTCCGGTCTACGAATGGGTCCGCAGGAAGCTGTACGGGAGGGCTCTCGGATGGTGCCTGCGGAACCGGCTGGTTACGGTGGCCCTGGTCCTGGCCGTATTCGGCGCCTCTCTGATTCTGATTCCGTATATCGGCGCGGAATTCATGCCGCACCTCGACGAAGGCGCGCTGTGGGTGCGCGCCACGGCGCCATACACCATCTCGTTCGAGGAAGCGTCCAAGCTCTCGCCCCAAATCCGCAACATCCTGCTGAGCTTTCCGCAGGTGACCACGGTGGCCAACGAGCTAGGGCGTCCCGATGACGGCACGGACCCAACCGGGTTTTTCAACAACGAATTTTACGTGGGGTTGAGACCCTACCAGGACAAGGCCTGGAGCGGGCCGATTCGCACCAAGCCGCAGTTGATCGAGGCGGTGCAGAAGAAACTGGCGGTGTTTCCGGGCGTCATTTTCAATTACACCCAGCCCGCCGAAGACGCCGTGGATGAAGCCGAGACCGGGCTCAAGAGCGCCCTGGCCGTCAAGATCTTCGGTTCCGACCTGGCCACGCTGGAGGACAAGGCGAGGCAGACCCGGGACGCCCTGGCGAAAGTTCCGGGCATTACCGAGATCACCGTGGTGCGCGAGCTTGGGCAGCCCAGCCTGATCATCGCTCCCGATCGGGCGAAACTCGCGCGCTACGGATTGAACGTGGACGACGTCAACACGCTCATCGGGACCGCCATGGGCGGCCAGGCCGCCACTCAGGTGATTCAGGGCGAGCGCCAGTTCGACCTGGTGGTGCGCATGCAAGAGCAGTTCCGCAGCGACGAAGACGCCATCAAGAACCTGCTGATCGCCACGCCCGACGGCCAGCATCTGCCCCTGAGCCAGTTCGCCGATGTACGCGTGGAGAGCGGCGCGGCGTTCATCTACCGCGAGTCGAATTCGCGCTACATCGGCGTCCAGTTCAGCGTGGAAGGGCGGGACCTGGCGAGCGCCGTCGGCGAGGCCCGCAGCAAGGTGGAAAAGGCGGTCAAACTTCCCATGGGCTATAAGTTCGATTGGGGCGGAGAGTATAAAGAGTATCTGGCATCGCGCGAACAGATGAAGATCATCCTTCCGCTGACCGTGGTTCTGATCCTCATGATCCTGTTCGCGCTATACGGGAACCTGAAGTTCCCGCTGATCATATTCTTCAGCGTCCTGGTAACGTTTCCGGAGGGCGGGTTGCTGGCCATGCGGCTCACCCACACTAATTTCAGCGTATCCTCCATGCTCGGCTTCGTGGCCCTGATGGGGGTGGCGGTGCAGACCAGCGTGATTCTGTATTCCTTCATCAACAAGCTGCGTCTGGAAGGAAAAGACATCGTGACGGCCACGTTCGAGGCCTCGCTGCTTCGTCTGCGCCCCATTATGATGACGGCCCTGGTGGCCTGTTTCGGCCTGCTGCCGGCGGCCATGTCCACGGGAATCGGCAGCGACTCGCAGAGGCCGTTCGCCATCGTGATCGTGGGCGGGCTGGCTTCGCGGCTGCTGCTGTCGGTCTTCCTCGCCCCGGTACTCTACGCGCTGACCGCGCGCGAAGGCGACACATTGCAGGTGTAGGTGGGGCATGCTTTAGCTTGCCCAGATTTTCAGGAGGTAAAATGCGACCCATATTATGGGTTCTTGTCGCGGGCGCGCTGGCCCACGCCGGTTTCGCGCAGCAGGCCCTGACCTGGCCGGAGGTGCGGGCCAAATTCGAAGCGTCCAACCCGACCCTGCGCGCCGCCCAGATCGGCATCGACGAATCCAAGGCGCAGGAGGTCACCGCCTACCTGCGTCCCAATCCCGATATGACCGCCGGCCTCGATCAGCTCGATCCCTTCACCGTCAACCCTTACCGCCCCCTGGGCTCCGCCTTTCCTTATGTCTCCGCCAACTATTTGCACGAGCGCGCGCACAAGCGCGAGTTGCGGTTGGAAAGCGCGCAAAAGGGCACTACCGTGGCCGTCTCGCAACTGGCCGACCAGCAGCGCAACCTGCTCTTCACCCTGCGCAACGCCTTCGTCCAGGCGCTCCAGGCCAAGGCGGTGTGGGGAGTGGCCCGCGAGAGCCTGGCCTACTACGACCGCCTGCTGGCAATGAGCGGCAACCGTTTCCAGGCCGGCGA
>PLMF01000416.1 GCA_003142355.1 Bryobacterales bacterium | reverse complement strand
GTCCACAGGCGCAGGATCTCGGCGCCGTGGCGGCGGATGATCTCGTCCGGCTCAATCACATTGCCGAGCGACTTGTGCATGGCGCGGCCTTCGCCATCCAGCACCCATCCGTTGAGCACGCACATGCGGTACGGCGAGCCGCCCTTGATGCCGGTCCCCACCAGCAGCGAGCTGTGGAACCAGCCGCGGTACTGGTCGCCGCCTTCCATGTAGACATCCGCGGGCCAGGTCAGCCCGAAGCGCTCATTGAGCACCGCCAGGTGGCTGGAGCCGGAATCGAACCACACATCCAGGATGTCGTTTTCCTTGCTGAATTCGCCGCCGCCGCACTTGGCGCACCTGGCGCCGGCGGGGAGCAGCTCGGCGGCGGTGCGCTCGTACCAGATGTCGGCGCCGTGCCGGCGGAAGAGCTCGACGATGCCCTCGAGGATCTTGCGATCGGTGAGGGGTTCGCGGCACTTCTCGCAATAGAAGACGATGATGGGGACGCCCCACACGCGCTGGCGCGAGATGCACCAGTCCGGGCGGGTGGCGATCATGTTCGAGATGCGCTCCTCGCCCCAGGCGGGCATCCAGCGGGTCTGGTGGACGGCTTCGAGCGCGCGCTGGCGGAAATGGTTGCGCTCCATCCCGATGAACCACTGTTCGGTGGCGCGGAAAATGACGGGGTGGTGGCAGCGCCAGCAGTTGGGATAGGAATGCACCAGTTTTTCGAGCCTGAGCAGCGCTCCCGCCGATTTCAGAATCTCGATTACAACGGGGTTGGCTTCCCAAACCGTTTTGCCGATCAATTCCTCGGGCAGGCGGCCGGCCGCTCCTTCGGCGTGGAAGAAACGGCCGCCGGCATCCACGGGACAATAGATTTCGATGCCGTACTGCCGGCCGACGACGTAGTCTTCCTGACCGTGGCCGGGCGCGGTATGAACGGCGCCGGTGCCTTGCTCGAGGGTGACGTGGTCGGCGAGAATGCCCAGCGAATCGCGCTCCAGGAAGGGATGGCGGAAGACGGCGTGCTCGATGGCTGCGCCGGGAAAAGTCGCGATGGTGCGGTAATCGGTCCAAGCGCATTTTTCGGCGGTGGCCTGGAGCAGCTCGGCGGCGACAATGTAGACGGCGCCGGCCACATCCACGGCCACGTACTCGAACTTGGGGTGGTAGGCGATGGCCATGTTGGCCGGGATGGTCCACGGAGTCGTGGTCCAGATGAGGCCGTAGACCTGGCGGCCGGCGAGCGCGGGGTGGATCTTGGCTGGGTCCGAGGTCACCTTGAAGCGCACCCAGATCCCGGGGCTGGTGTGGTCCTTGTATTCGACCTCGGCCTCCGCCAGCGCGGTGCGGTCCTGAATGCACCAGTGGACCGGTTTCAGGCCCTTGTACACGTACCCGCGGTCCAGAAACTCGACAAAAGCGCCGGCGATGATGGACTGGTACTGAGCGCTCATGGTGAGGTAGGGATCGTCCCACTGGCCCAGAACTCCCAGGCGCTTGAAATCCTGGCGCTGCAAGTCGACATACTTTTCCGCGTATTTGCGGCAGGCGGCGCGGATCTCCATCTTCGACATCGTGGCCTTCCTCGCGCCCAGGTCGTGATCCACGTTGATCTCGATAGGCAGGCCATGGCAGTCCCATCCGGGCACGTAGGGCGAGTCGAAACCCGCCATGGTTTTGGACTTGACGATGAAGTCCTTGAGGATTTTGTTGAAAGCGGTGCCGAGGTGGATGCGCCCGTTGGCATAGGGCGGCCCGTCGTGCAGGATGTAGGTGGGGCGGCCCGCACGGGAGGCGCGAATGCGCGCGTAGAGATTCTCCTTCTCCCACCGTTCGAGCATCTTCGGCTCGGTGTGCGGCAGGTTGGCCTTCATGGAGAAAGCGGTNNTGCGGATCCATTGTTGGGAGTAAATACTATGGTAGCAGCCTGACTTCGAACGCGGACCTGTGAGATTATGGCGGAAGGGGGGCAAGGGATATGTGGCTGGGATCGCTAGTGCAGGATGTGCGGTTCGGTGTCCGCATTCTGGCGAAGGAACGGGCGGTCACGGCCGCGGCGGTGCTTTCGCTTGCGCTGGCGATCGGCGCTTCGACCGCGGCATTTTCGCTGATCGATGCGTTGATGCTGCGTCCGCTGCCGGTACCGGAACCGCGGCGGCTGGTGGCGTTTACCTACAGGCCGCTGCGCACCTTCCCGGGTGCGCGGCCGGAAGAGGATCGCTTCAGCTATTCACTGCTCGAACCCTTCCGCCAGGCGGCCGGCGGGCAGGTGGAGCTATTCGGGATGACGGTGTGGGGACCGCTTCAGTCGGCGGTTTTCGACGACGCGGGGACGTTGGAACGGGTGCGCGCGCAGTGGATCTCCGGCAACGGACTGGCCACGCTGGGCGTCCGCCCGATGCTGGGCCGGCTGCTGACGGAGGCGGATGAGCAGCTTGACCAGAAGCGCTCGGTGGCGGTTCTCAGTTACGGCTTCTGGATGCGGCGCTTCGGGGGAAACCCGGCGGTGCTGGGCCGGTGGCTGACCATGAACCACGTCGAATTCCGCATTGTGGGCGTGACCGGGAAGAATTTCAGCGGCGTCGAGCCGGGGTATCTCAACGACCTGTGGGTTCCACTCCCGACTTACGCGTCCGCGCGGATCTTGTCGATTCCGGCCAACGACCAGTTCGTGGTCTGGGGGCGCCTCAAGGCGGGAATTCATCCGGAGCAGGTGCGGGAGGTCCTCCAGGCGACGTTCGCCAACTTTCGCCAGGAACAGGCCGGCAACATGCGTAGCTACATGTCACTCGCGGGCACGGGCGGCGGGGGAACGCCGGAGGAACAGGTGGCCCGGTACGTCCATACGCGCTTGAATGCGACCTCGGCGGCGCAGGGGCACGCGACGTTTTTGCGCTGGCAGTTCGAACGGCCGTTATGGATACTGGCGGCGGTGGCGGGGCTGGTGTTGCTGATCGCCTGCTCCAACGTTGCCAACCTGCTGGTGGCGCGGGCGGCGGCGCGCGGCCGCGAGATGGCGACGCGGGCGGCGCTGGGAGCGGGCCGGTGGCGGCTGGTGCGGCAGGTGCTGACGGAAAGCGGCCTGATGGCGGGCGCGGCATGCGTCATCGGTCTGGCATTGGCGGTGTGGATCGCGCCTTCGATAACCGGGCTGATGGGGACCACGGAGGCGCCCATCTACCTCGATATCCGTCCCGACGCCCGGGTGCTGGCATTTCTGGCGCTGGTGGGCCTGCTGACGACGTTTTTGTTCGGACTGGCGCCGGCGTTGCGGGCTGGGGCGGGCCGCGGAGGACCGGCGCGGATGGGCGTTTTGCGGCCGGTGCTGGCGGCACAGGTGGGCTTCAGTTTCGTGGTGCTGTTCGTGGCCGGCCTGCTGCTGATCTCCTTCGAGAAGCTGACCAGCGTGGACCTGGGGTTCTCGAAGAACGTGCTGCTGTTCAACATGGATTTGCGCGCTCCCGGCAGCGGCGGCCCAGGACCCAGGGGCGGTGTCGGATTGGGCGAGAAGGCGCGCGCGCTCCAGGGCGAGCTGCTCGGTCGGCTGCGGCGGTTCCCGGGTGTCGAGGCGGCCGGCACGTCTCTTTTCGCGCTCATGGGTGGAGCATCGACACCCATCATCAGCCCGCCCGTGCGTTTCCCGGGGCGCGCAGCGGAACCGATTCGGCCGCGATTTTTGGCCGTCTCGCCCGGGTTTTTTGCGACCATGCAGATTCCGTTGCTGAGCGGCCGGGAATTCACGGCGCAAGACATCGTGGCGGGAGTGCCGGCGGCGGTGATCGTCAACCAGACTTTCGCGCGCCAGTTCTTCCCCGGCGAAGACGCGCTCGGCAAGCGATTCGAGCGGATGGTGGATGACGACGCCCATTACGGCGCGCAGGAGGTCGTGGGAGTGGTTCGCGACGCCAAGTACAACAACCTGCGCGAGGCCGCCGCGCCCACCATCTACCAACCGGCGGGCGGAGTCGGCTCGACGGTGGAGGTGCGGACGGCCGGCAATCCGCTGGCGATTGCGGCGGCGCTGCGGCAGGAAATCGAGCGCGTGGACGCGTCGCTGCGCGTCACGGGCATGGCGCTCGAATCGACGCGAATCGACGAGACCATTTTGCAGGAGCGGATGCTGGCATTGCTGGGAGGCTTCTTCGCGCTGGTGGCCGTGGTGCTGGCGGCGGTAGGGCTCGACGGCGTGCTCAGCTACGCGGTGGTGCGGCGCACCAAGGAGATCGGCATCCGCGTGGCGCTGGGCGCACCGGTTTCGAGCGTGATCCGGCTGGTGACCGGGGACGTCGCGGTGGCCGTCGCCATAGGGGTGGCGGGCGGGCTGGCGGGAGGGTTTGCGCTGGCGCGGTCGCTGGCATCGCTTCTGTTTGAAGTGAAGCCGTCGGACTTTGGGAGCGTGGCGTTGCCGCTGGCGAGCCTGCTGCTGGCATCGGCCGCGGCGGCGATCCCGCCCGCCATGCGGGCCGCGAGAGTGGACCCGATGGAGGCGCTCAGGTACGAGTGACGTGGGGCGGACCCCCGGTCCGCGGCCGACGCCCTCGTCGGCCTCCTCACACCAAGGGTCCGCCCTACAGAACCCGGTCCAAGACCAGCGTCTCAAATAGACCGACGCGCTCAAAGACGGGATCGTTGGTCACCAAACCCGTCACGCGAGACCGGACGGCGGTCGCCGCCTGCAGAGAGTCCGGGGTCCGCAGCCCGTGCACGGCTCGAATCCGCGCCGCCATATCGGCGATCTCCAGATCCGGGGCTATCCAATCCAGATTAGGATATGTGGACAGCAGACCGTAGAACTCATTCACCCGCTGCTCGTCGCCATCGCGGTACGGTTGAACCAGCAATTCCGTCATCGTGATGGTGGAGGTGACCGCCCTGCGGCCCGCTTGTTCGAGCCAGGAGAAGATGTGATCGGCGAGTGCCGCGTATCGGGGATTCGCCTCTAACGCGTAGAGTAAAGGAGCGGAGCCGGCTTCCTGCCTCTGTGCGGCCCTTTCGCGCCGCGCGTACGAATACCGCGCGCAGGTGTTGCGGATGGTGTTCGGGCGCAGATCGAGGGCGATTTCTCCGCCGCCGAGATCCTCACGGCGCTGTACTCTCACCAACTGCGCATCGACCCCGCCAACCCGCTGTGGGAGGATCGGCTCCCGCCTTCCTGGCAGACTCGTACCTCTCAGCCCTGGTACGGGTCTTGTGCGAGTTTAATGAGTACCTCTGTGATGTGTTGTTTCTTCGCTTCGCCTGCCGCCGTAGTCCAATCGTAGAATCCGTGGCCGGTTTTCTGACCCAGATCGCCCGTCTCGATTTTCTGCTGGAGCAGGGGATTCGTCTCCGTTGAACTTTCCAGCTCGGGCCACAACCTCCCAAACGCGGTCACGATGATATCCCAGCCTGCCAGATCGGAAACCTCGAACACGCCCGCCACGGCGAGGCGCCGGCCGAAGCCGTTCTTGATCACGGTATCCACATCCTGCGCGCTTGCGACGCCGTGGGAGACGATTGAGGCAGCCTCACGAAGCAACGCCGCCTGGAGTCGAACCGCGATGAAGCCCGGTGTTTCCCGGATCACGACGGGCCGCTTGCCCGCTCTCTTCAGAAGATCGCAGATCGTGGTCACGGCTGCATCCGATGTATGTTCATGCCTCACCACCTCGACGGCCGGCAGCAGGTGCGGGGGATTGAAATGATGCGCCACCAGGACCAGTTCGGGCCGCTTGGTCGCGGCAGCCAGTTGGCTGGGCATGAGGCTGGAGGTGTTGGATGCCAGAATCGTGTGCGGAGGACAAAGCCTGTCGAGTTCGCGGAAGATCTGTTGCTTCACGGGCAGACTCTCGACCGCACATTCTATGACGACGTCGCTGCCCGAGACCACCGCATCCAGTTGGGTGCCGCCGCGGATTCTGTTCCAGGCAGGCTCGACGCGATCCTGCGAGATCAGCCCGCTTGCCGCCATCATTCGAAGACCGGCCTGGGCTCTGTCGAGACCTGCCTGAACTCGTTCCTCTGCGATGTCGTGGAGACCAACATCGCATCCTGCAAGGGCAAACTCCATCGCGATGCCATGCCCCATCAATCCCGCACCGATGACCGCAACTCGCTTGACTTCGTTCTCCTTCATGGGTTCTCCTTTTGACTGTTTGTCTCGTAGCCGGGACCTGCGGGCAGCCTCGGATCGGCTGACGACCCCGCAGGGCCCTGCCGGTGATTGTATTCGATCGTTTCTCCTGCAACAACGGCAGGCCTTCGCGGTTCGGCTTGAAAGCCGGCGGAGTGCCCGGGGCGGCACTACCCAGCGTCCGCGAAAGCGTCGTCTGTGTACATGATGTAATCGTCGGGCTTGGTCGGAGCGGAGAAGATCGATGCGGTTCTAAGCGGGCTCCCGCCGGTGTTGCGCACCTGGTGCCGCGAATTAGCCGGGAACAAAACCGCGTCGCCTTTCTTGAAGAACGCGCGATCGCCGTCTACCCAGGCCTCTCCTTCGCCGTCCAGGATGAGAATGACCTCTTCTATATTGCGATGCGCGTGCATGGGACGAACTACGGAATGAGGATGGCAGTTCATGATCGCAATCGAGAGCTTTTCCGCGCCAACCGTCTCGGGTGTCACCAGCCAACTTAGATCCCGGCCGGCCAACTTGATGGGCGCGATGTTTTCCACACTGGCTACCTTTACGGACATTGTTTTCTCCTAGTCTAGTGCCTTCAGCCACTTTGAGGTCCCGCTGTGAAAGACGATTATAGCAGCGAGCGGCTGGCGAGGCCGAAGCGCCCGCCGGAGGCTCGGGAGCGAACGTCGTAGTCCCTTTATCGCGCCGAGAAGCGGTAAATCGTGGTGGTGTGGTAGGTGGTCCCCGGCTTCAGCACCGTGGTGGGGAAGCTCGGCTTGTTGGGCGAATCGGGATAGTGCTGGGTCTCCATGCACAACGCGCTGCGGAAGGGATACACTTTTCCAGCTTTGCCGTGCACGGAGCCGTCCAGGAAGTTGCCGGTNNTAGAATTGCAGGCCCGGCTCGGTGGTCCATACCTCCATCGCGCGCCCCGTCTTCGGCTCGAAGACTTCGGCCGCCTTCGTCAGTCCGCCGTTGCCCTTGTTCAGCACCCAGTTGTGGTCGTAGCC
>PLMF01000184.1 GCA_003142355.1 Bryobacterales bacterium | reverse complement strand
TCGGAGAGCCTGCCGCGCCCCGACGACATGAAGCCGGACGCCTGGCGGCGCAGTATCGCGGCGCGCGCCTTCGACGCGGCGCGGTATCTGCTCTTCTGGGGCGCGCCCACCAACGTGGGCCGCCTGATGGAAGCCACGCCGCCGTGGGTGGAAGACCCTTTGCGGCGATAGCGGGTTCTGCCATAATTAAGGCCTGGAGATGACCACCCGCGCCTGGCGGATTCTCGGTTTGGTTTCGCTCGCGGCGCCCGTGCTGGTTGGGCAGCAGGGCCGCGTCGCGGGCCCCGTGGCCGGATACGTCTTCGACCGCTCCGCGCGGGCGGTGCGGCCAATCCTGGGAATTCCCGGCGCATGGCTCATGGGAGACCCGCTGGATTTCGGTATGGATGTGGCGTCGGCCTACGTGTCGCCGCGCCAGGACCTGGCCGTGGTGGTTGGCGCCGATGGCTCGCTCCGCTGGTTTCGTCTCAATTCCAGAGCGGCGAGCGGGCTTACCTCGAATGGTATTACCCTGGTTCCGGAGCGCGTGGCATTCAGTCCCTCGGGAACGGCCGCGGCGCTGGCCGCGGGTGGCCGTATGCAGGTGGTGACCGGGCTGCCGGATGCTCCCGCGCCCGCGGGCACAGTGGATGGCGGCAGGGCGCCGGGCTCGTTCGCCATCAGTGACGACGGCGCTCTTCTGTTATTCGCCGCGCGCGGTTCCATTCGCGTCGCGGGCACGGCCGGCGAGGGCCGCAAGTTGATGGATGCCGGGGATGGCGCATTGGTGGCCTTCGCTCCCGGCGGCCACGACGCGGCCGTGGCCGACCCTGGGGGAGCGGGCGTGGTGCTCTTTCGCGATGTCGCCGGCGCGGCCACTCAGAGTGTCCTCGCGCCTCCCGACGATCGCATGGCAGCCCCCGTGGGGTTGGCTTTCTCGCCCGATGGGCACAAGCTGTATGTCGCCAGCTCCGCCGCGCGATCGGTCACCGTGCTCGACCCGGCGACGGGGGAGCGAAGCGCCATCGCGTGCGATTGCGCGCCGGCCGGCCTCGTCCCGATGGGCAATCTGTTGCGCCTGACCGAGCTCGGCGCCGGTCCGCTGTGGTTGCTGGATGCCGGCGGCAGAGACCCTCGGATGGTCTTCGTGCCGGCGGCAGCGGTGCAGTAGTCACTCTCAACTTAACGGGACAATATCATCCCGGCAGCCAGCAGGAGCGGGGTCAGGATGGTGATCACGACGTTCATCCCCAGTGCGGGCGCCAGTTTGGCCGCATCCGTTCCATGCCGCAACGCGCCGACCGAGGCGCGGACCGCCAGCGGAGTTGTGAGAAGAGCCAATAGGCAGAGCGGCGGCAGAATACGCACAGCAACTGCGATCACCACGGACAGGTAGGCTCCGGCTGAGAACAGAGTGTAGACAACGGCTCCGGCGCGGATGCCGTGCACGATGAGGAAATGCCTCCGGCCGCCGGCCCGATCCGCCTCCAGATCCGGGAACTGGTTTAAGAGCAAGAGATTGCTGACGAGGAAAAAGGGCACCATAGAAGCCGCGAATCCCGTCAGGGAGTATCCCCCGCCCAGCACAAGATCGGTCCCCATCACCATACAGGTCCCGAAACCCAAGCCCGGTGCGACGAGGCAGAGGAACGATCTGCGGGTGAACCAGGGAGTATATAGAAAAACGATCGCCAGCCCTGCGACTCCCAAAGGGACGATTGCCCAGCCCCGGGTCCAAATGAAGTACATCCCGACTGCCGCCGTCACGGCAGCACACAATAGCCCAATTCCAAGTGCATAACCGGACATTTCCGGATGCCTCTGCAATGTGCCGCTGCCACCGCTGAAAGGGGTGCGGTTCGTGCGCGCATCGATCCCGGTAAGGAAATCCGAATACTCGTTCAGGGAGTTCACTGAGGCGTGGGCGCAAACCGCTCCGGCGAGCGCGAACGCAGCGTCAGTCCAATCGATAGAGCCCTTGCGCCAGAGCGCGGCCCCCGCTCCCGCCGCGACGCAGGAGGGATTGAGGAGAAGGAACGGGACTCGCAGCGTGCCGAGGTAATCCTTTATGGTCGCTTTCATCTTACGAGATAGGATACAACAGGGCAGGCTTCGCGGATCTGTCCGTGGCGCGCGGCGGCCGGCTCGCCTTGTTTTCCGCGGCGCATCAGGTCACGCCCCCCCGCCGCTAGCGCAGATTGAACTTCTTCATCTTGTAGCGCAAGGTGTCGCGGGTGATGCGCAACAGGCGCGCGGCTTGGGTCTGGTTGCCGTTGGTCTTCTCCAGAGCGCGGGCCAGCAGGCTCCGCTCGTTGTCCTCGAGCGAAAGCCCGTCGGTGGGGATGTCCACGCTGGAGGGGACCGCCAGCGCGCTGCCGTCGGGGCGGGAGATGGCAATCGGCAAGCTCGGTGGCATGATCAGGGACGACTCCTCCAAAATCATGGCGCGCTCGATGGCGTTGCGCAGCTCGCGCACGTTGCCCGGCCAGTCGTGCGTAAGCAGCAGCTTGGCCGCGGCTTCGCTCACGCCTTCAATGTTGCGCTTGAACTTGCGGTTGTAGTGCTCGACAAAGAACTTCGTCAGCGGCACGATGTCGTCGGTGCGGTCCCGCAGCGGCGGGATCAAGATCTGGATCACGTTGAGGCGGAAGTAGAGGTCCTGGCGGAA
>PLMF01000161.1 GCA_003142355.1 Bryobacterales bacterium | reverse complement strand
AAAAATGGGGTTCAGTCCATAAGGACCCAGTTTTCTTCATCGGTGTTCATCGGCGGCTAAATTCCTGCTGGTGCGCCGCCCTGTTACAATCGAACCACGACGATGTCCACCGACGCAGAACAGCCGAGGACGACCGTGGAAGAGCTCGCCGCCCGCTTCCGCGCCGAGATGATTCCGCTCACCAGCAAGTTCTCCTATTTCTCCACCCTCCCCATGGCGGAAGACGATCTCAAGCAGTACCTCAACGACCCCATCGCCGCCATCTCGCCGGCCATCGTCGCGGCGCTGCCGCCCATGGGCGTCCTGCTGGCGCCGTACCTCGAAAAGGCCAACGGCAAGGGCGCGGACACCGTCACCTTCGAGCGCCCCCACGAAACCCGCCAGATCCCCTGCTCGCGCAGCGAAACCGGCGGCATGACGGTGCTGGCGTTCGGCATCAAGGACGTCGAAGTCGCCGGCTATCACTACCAGTTCTACAATGCGCTGGCGGCGCTGCTGGCGGACCACTGGCCCCCGGAAGTGCAGGAGCGCTTCTACCGCACCATCCGCGAAGAGCTGAGCGCCGAAGTCCACGGCGAAGTCGACGAGAAGAGCTGGCATCTCAAACAGGCTCTCGTCCGCCGGCAGAAGAACGTGCGCAAGGAAACCAAGCTCTTCCGCGAGTACGCCCGCCAGGCGTTCGAGGATACCCTCACGCTCTACCTGCACGGCACCTGCTGCGACATCGACGTGGAAACCGGCCCCCGCCAGATGCCCAGCCGCTATCTGCGCCGCCGCCTCGAGCTGCTGATCTCGCTGTTCCCGCCGCCCGAAGGCTACGCCGTGCTCCCCGAACAGTTGAAAGCGCGGTAGGACAACCTAGCCCATCAACTCCCCGAGCATCCGCGCCGCCACTTCCTTTCCCCGCTCCCCCACTTCGCCCGCCGGTCCCACGCACGAAGGGCAGCCGGCCTCGCACCCGCACCCCGCCAGCAGCTCCGCCGTCTGCTTCAACAGCCGCGGCGCCAGGCGGTAGAGCGGCGCGCTCTGTCCCACGCCGCCGGGATACATGTCGTAGAGATACAGGTTGGGCTCGAAGGTCTCGAGACCGCCGGAGATGTCTTCGCTCAGCGCCACGCCGAGGTCCCGCGGATCGCACATCAACAGCAGCGCGGCCACCGTGCGCAGCGCATTCCCCAGGCCCGAGATGCCGCTCTGCTTCTCGGCGGGGGTATATGCGGAAAAGCGCGCCAGAAACTCGGCTGGGAAATGCAGCCAGAAGGCCGTGGTGTGCATTTCCTGCTCAGGCATGGAGAGCTTTCCCGCCCCCACGTTTTCCGAGGTGTAAAACTTGATCTTCTTGAAGCCTACGATCTGCCGGTTCACGCGCACGTCGCCGTGCGCCCGGCGCGCGCCCTCGAGCGCTTCCCCCTCGAACTCCTCGAGCACCTTCACCTGCGTGTAATCGATGGCGTCCGTATAGTAATCCGACTCCACGCGCTTCACGTAAGCCTTGCGCTCGGCGTAATCGAAGCGCTCGACGTGGTACTGGCGCGCTTCGTGCAGGTATATCGCCTTCTCGTGGAGCGTGGTCAGCGCCGTGGGAAAAGAAACCTCCGCGATCACGTTGGGCTCGCCCGTCGTGTCCACCACCACGAAGTTATCGCTCGATACCGAGCGCAGGCTGGTGGCATCCGCCGGATAGGTGTCCGACGTCCAGTGCCAGGCGCCGGCGGAATGGTGCAGAAAACCCGCTTCTTCCAGAAACCGGCAGACTTCGCCGATATCGTGCCTCCCGAACTTCTCGCCGTCGCGGATGGGCAGCTCGAAAGCCGCGCACTTGATATGCGCCAGCAGAATCTCGAGATTCTCGGGATTGATGTAGGCGTGCTCGGGCGAGCGCCCGAAGAAATAATCCGGGTGCTCGACAATGTACTGATCGAGCGGCGCGCTGGAAGCCACCAGCACCGCCGCCGACGTGCCCTGCCGCCGCCCCGCCCNNAGCGCGTTGGTGGCCACCACCGCGCGGATTTCACCGTCCCGCAAGCGCCGCTCGATCTCGCGCCGCTCGCGCGGCAGGTACCCGCCGCGGTATCCCCGCACCGTCTCGCCGCCCGCCGGCCCCCGATCGCAGGCGTCCTTGAGATACGTCACCAGCACTTCCGTGGCCAGCCGGTTGTTGGCGAACACCAGCGTCTGCAAGTTGCGCTCGATGAACTCCAGGGCCACGCGCCGCGATTCGTGGATGTAGCTGCGCCGGATGCCGAGCTGCCGGTTCACCACCGGCGGATTGTAGAAAATGAAAAACTTCTCCCCGCGCGGCGCGCCGTTGCGCTCCACCAGCTCGAACGCCTCCCCGGTGAGCGCTTCCGCCAGCTCGCGGGGGTTGGCGATGGTGGCCGAACAGCAGATGAATTGCGGCTTCGAACCGTAGAATTCGCAAATGCGCTTCAAACGCCGCAGCAGGTTGGCCAGATGGCTGCCGTACACCCCGCGGTAGTAGTGTAGCTCGTCGATCACGATGTACCGCAGGCTTTCGAAATACCGCGCCCAGCGCGTGTGGTGCGGCAGAATGCCGGTGTGCAGCATGTCCGGATTGGTCAGCACCACGTTGGCCCGCTGCCGGATTGCCTTGCGCGCGTCCTGCGGCGTATCGCCGTCATAGGTGAAGGCGCGGATTTCCGAGCCCATCTCCTCCACCGCGCTCTGAAACTCGTGAAGCTGGTCCTCGGCCAGCGCCTTGGTGGGAAACAGGTACATGGCCCGCGCGCCCTCCTCGGCCAGCAGCCGGTTCAACACGGGCAGGTTGTAGCACAGTGTCTTGCCGCTGGCGGTGGGCGTCACGATGACCACGTTGCGGCCCCGCTCGATCTGCTCGAAGGCATCCGCCTGGTGCGCATAGAGCCTCGATATGCCCCGCTTTTCCAGCGCCGCGCGCAGCCGCGCGTCCACCGCCGCCGGAATCTCCGCGTAAACCCCCTCCGCCGCCGGCTGGTGGTGAATGGCTCGGACGGGGGAGTCCGGCTCCTGGTGCGCCGACTGGAAACGCGACACCACCGCTTCCAGCGAGGGCTTTCGGGAAACTGCCAGTTCCTGGGAGAATTCGGGAAATCCGAGCGATAGGTTCATACGCGCTTTCGCCTTTTCTTTGCCTACTACCTTACACGAAAGCTACGCCNNGTTCGCGCACGAATTCGTAGCGCTCCAGCGTGGCGGCAATCCGGTAAGCCGGGGGTGCCTCATCCCGGCCCAGCTCCTCCCGGTCGGCGCGCACGATCCTTCCCATGCAGCGCAGATTGACCACCTGCTGGTCATCGCGAGCCAGCGTGATCACATACTCGATGGGACTGGCGAAATCCGGCTCCCCTTCCGTGCTGAAAAGCACCCCGCCAGAGCTGATGTTGTTGGTGCAACCAGCCAATTCAACACGTGTCGCGCCGGAACGTATGATTGAGAGTGGAAGCTGAAGTTGGAAACGCCGGGTTCTTCGCTGTTCCATGAATTGCTTCTCATACTAAAGGTGTTAGGGTCCCAAGGTCAATAGACCAGCATCCTTCCAAACCTGTCAAAGTACTAGCCTTCGAGTCGTAGACGTACGAGAACTCAAACAGACTCTGCGGGCAGGCGGGCCACCGAAAACGATGACCCGCCCCAGGTGTTCTAGGTGACCTTCATGAAGACGATCAGCAGGGTATACAGAGCCAGCGATTCGATAAACGCCAGGCCGATCAGCATGGCCAACTGGATGGCCTTGGCGGCTCCCGGATTGCGAGCCATGCCTTCCACCGCGCTGGCCACCGCCTTGCCTTGCGCCAGGCCGCAAAGACTGGAGGCAATCGCCATCGCAAAAGCGGCGCTGATGGGCACCCAATGTCCGCCGGCGGTCGGATTACCCGGCGTCTGGGCGCTTAACACGGAGCAGGCGAGGAACAGCATCGCCAGCACCAACAGCAACTTCTTCGTCATTCGTTTCTCCTTGATGAATCGCCCCAGGAGGTGGTCCCCGGACACCATGCAGCCGGGCTCACACTGTAAGGCGGCATAAAGCCGTTATTAATGCTCGTGCGCCACCGCGCCACCTACATACACCATGGTCAGCAGCATAAAAATGTAAGCTTGTATCACCCCCACGAAAACGTGCAGCCCCATGAAAATCACGGGTACCGGAAAGAGGGTCAAGCCCAGGAAGACCATGGTGACCTTCTCGCCGGCGAACATGTTGGCATAAAGACGCACGGTAAGAGAGAGACACCGCGCCAGGTGGCTGATGATCTCGATCGGCAGCATCATCGGGGCGAGCCACCACATGGGCCCGGCAAAGCTGGCCGCGTACTTGAAGCCGTTCGCCTGAATCCCGACGAGGTTGTAATAAATGAAGGTCGTCAGCGCGCAGCCGGCCGTCACCGAGGGATTCTGCGTCGGGGATTCGAAGCAGGGAACGAGCCCGATCAGGTTGGCGGTCAAAATGAAAAGAAAGATGGTACCGAAGTACCCCATGTACCGGCGGCCGTCGTGCCCGATTTGATCTTCCGCCTGGCCGTGCACAAATTCGTAGATCAGCTCGAAGGCTTGCTGGAAGTTGCCCGGCCGGTCGGCTGACAGCCGCAACCGGAGAAGAGCGACCACCCCCATGAGGAAGAGGACCACCACCAACTGCATGACTACGAAGTTGGCCCACGGCCGCGGATCGGGATGCGCGCCCACCATTCCCAAAATTGAGTTTCCCAACCCCGCCAAGTGATCGTTGAAGAGCCGGGTGATCCAGAGTTCAGGTTCCATACACCACTTCGAAAAAGATTTCGACGATTACCGCTGTCACCGACACGAATAAGCCCGCGAGAGTGCCTCGCAGGCTGATGGAAGAATATCTCAGAATAGCATAGGCGGCGCCGCCCAACAGCAGGTAGCGGAACCCCGCCAGCACCGCCAGCCGCGGGCGCGCGCGCTTGCCGCTCAGAGAATCCACAGCGTGTTTCAGCCACCGGAAATTGATCCATGAGATGGCGGCGCCGAGCGCGAATCCGGCGCCCACCTTCCAGCCGCGCCACACCAGCGCCGCCATCGTCCCGGCGCCGGCGATCGCCAGCGTCACCATAAAAATGCGCGAGGTCACCCGTTCATAAAACTCATCGTCAGGAATCGTTATCATCCGTGTCCTTCATGATCTGCCGGATGAACTGCACAAAACCGGCAACGCTTCCCAGAATCAGAAACGGAATGTACAGCCAGTGGGTGCCAAAAGTCTTGTCGAGCAGGTAGCCGATCGCATAGCCGGCAAAGGTGGACGCCGGCAGCAGGAATGCCAGCGAGGTGTATTCCGCCGCCAGAGCCGTGAACGTCTTCTTGGGCCGGGCCACCATCACAGTTTAGCCGCCCGCGCGTTCCGCCGGGGTCTGGCAGAATAGATGGAGGAAGGCACCATTCCACTATGGGGCACGATCCCAAGACCGAAGCAGTCCGCCAAGCGCCAGTCGAGCAAGAGGCCTGCGTCCAGGCGAGGGGCGGATCCTTGGGCCGCAAAGAGAGTTTGCTCGAGTTTCTGGAACGTGAGGTGTGGCCGCACATGCCCCCCGGCGAGCTGGGAAGAACCCTCACGCGCGAGGAAGAGGACGATATCCTGGGATTCGGCCCGGACGGAGTCTAGGGCACGGTTCTCGACACGTCGGTAATGGTCGGGATCGAATTGCAGGAGCCTGGGTTTGAGCGCCTGGTCGACAGGATCGGCGAACAAGACCGATATACACGAAAAACCCGAGAGCGCCCCCGGGGTCTGAAACCGGTTGCTATTCCTTCCCCGGTTCCACGAACCCGATGGGCCGCTTCCGCGGCTCCGGTGCCGGCTCCATAAGCCGTTTCAAAGTATCGAACACCACCTTGAAGCGCTGGTCGTACTTTTTCTCCATGGCCGCCAGGCGCTCGGCGAGATCTTTGTGCGTCGCGAGTATCTGCCGGAGACGCACGAAGGCACGCATGATGCCGATGTTCACGGCGATCGCGCGCTCGCTGTTCAAGACCGTGGAGAGCATTGCGACGCCCTGCTCGGTGAAGACATAAGGCAGCGTCCGCCGGCCGCCGCGACCCGGCTTTGACATCGCAAATTGCGATGTCAAACATTCGGCCTCTTCCTTCCCAAGCTGGAACATGAAGTCGTCTGGGAACCGCCGCCGGTTGCGCTTTACCGCTTCGTTCAGCCTGAAGGTGGGTACTTCGTAAAGCTCGGCCAGGTGGCTGTCGAGCATCACCTTGTGCCCGCGGACGAGGAGAATCCGCCGCTCAATCGCCTCAGCGCGCACGAGCTCCTGGCCTGTCGATCTCTTTCTTGGCATGGATGGCTTTCTTTAAGACTACGGCATCCGGCGACGGTATCAACCGGCTCCAGCCCCTTCTTTTCCCCTGCCTCCCATACCCCGCCGCAGCCGGCGTGGGTTTTGGACACGCGATCGGAACTGGCCTGACCTTCGTGATGCCAGGTATAGTTCTTGGGGGTTTCTCCTGGATAGAGCATCACCGTTGATGCAATTCGCGTCTGCTTGGACGTGCAAGGCTAGCAGCCAGGGCTATCGAGCGTCCCGAAAAGGGTGAGTTTTGGGACAAACCCGGACAGCCCTGAAATCAATGCCTCCAGCGTCTCAAAAGCCAGTCCCAAAATGGGGACCAAATAGCGGCCGTCGCGGCGCCGGCCCTGCTGTCGGCGGCGTCCCGAAACTCTGTCCCAAAAACGAGGAGCGTTTTGGTCTTACGCCTTGGAGATTTGCCGCCTCTGCGAATCCGCCTGGAGAAGTGCCGGCGTTAACCCGGCGGCAATTCCTGTCGCCAACAGCTAATCACCAGCCCTTACTGCCCTCCGCTCGCCGCCGACACCGCCGTCCGCTCCCGCTCGATGTACGGCACACCCTTCGTCATCCAGTCCGGCGCCGGGGCGCCCTTCAAGTAGTGATCGAAGTACTGTTGCAGGCGTATCGTGTAATCCTTCTGGTCGGCGCGGTTGCGCAGCCCGTGGGGCTGGCCGTTGTAGTTGAACAGGTAGACTTCCTTGCCCAGCCGGCGCAACGCCAGAAAAAACTCCACGCCCTGATACCACGGCACCGCGTCGTCGCCGTCGTTCTGCAGAATCATCACCGGCGTCCGCACCCGGTCGGCCCAGAAAATCGGCGAGTTCTCGATGAACCGCGTGGGATATTGCCAGATCGAGCCGCCGATGCGGCTCTGCGTGCGCTCGTATTGGAACTGGCGCGGCAACCCGGTGCCCCAGCGGATGCCGTCGTAGGCGCTGATCATGTCCGCCACCGGAGCGCCCGCCGCTACCGCGCGGAACCGGTTGGTCTGCGTCACCATGTACGCAATCTGGTAGCCGCCCCAACTGTGGCCCTGTATGCCGATGGCCTTCTCATCCACGAAGCCCCGGTCCACCACCGCCTGAATGGCGGGCAATACGCACTTGAGCGCGCTCTGCCCGGGGTAGCCGGTGGTGTACACAATGTCCGGCGTCAGCACCAGGTACCCGTTGCTCACGTAGTAGCTGATGTTGATGGAGTGCATGGGGCGCGGCTCCACGTAACGGTTCACGCGGTCCGTGAGCCGCTCGTAAATATAGACCATGAGCGGGTACTGCCGGTGAGAATCGAAGTTCTCGGGCTTATACAGCGCCGCCGCCAGCGGCACGCCGTCCGCGTTCTTGAACTCGACCACTTCGGACGTCCCCCACAGCGTCTGCGCCTGTTGCGGATTGGCGTCGCTCACCTTGCGCAGATCGCGGAAATTGCCATCCGTCGCGACCAGGTCCGGGAATTCCGCGAACGACTGTTCCGTGAGAAGGAGCACGTCGGCGTCCTTGGCCTTCACCGGCAGCGTGAAATACTTCGGCCCCATCGTAAGCGGTTTCGGTTCGCCGCCATCCATGGCGCCGCGGAAGAAGCCGCTCTCCCAGGTCTTCAGGTTCTCGGCGAAAAGCAGCATCGGCCTGGCAGCGTCGATCCAGCGCTCGCGCGGGTCCGTCTCCAGACGCACGTACCTCAGCCGCAGGTTCTGCTTGCGCCCGAAGCCGGCCGTGATGTTCCTGGCGCCCGAGCCATCCGGCGAGACCCGCCAGATATCGAAGCGGTCGTAGAGCAGCACCGAGTTGCCGTCCTTCGTCCAGCCCCCCAAGCCATAGGCCGCCGGCGTGCTTGGCGTGTCCGTATCCTCGTTCCAGAACTTCACGGGCAAGCCGGCGGTCAGGTTGACCGTCTTCCCGTCGGGCACCGAAATCGTGTTCCAATCCTTGCCGTCGAAGGTCAGCAGGTACCGGCCCGATGGCGACCACGTCACCGTGCCGCGGTGCTTCTTCGCTACCAGCGTCCTCCGGCCCGTGGTGGCGTCGACCACGTACGCATCGGCGTAGCGCTCGTCGTATTCGGCCAGGGGGCGGTACTCCCGATCGTCGCTGCCAAGCACCCACTGCGCGCTTTCCGAAGGCGTCACCTCCGCCATGGCCGCGTCGCCCAGTTGAACCACCCTACGTTCCGGAATCAGATACGCCGCCAGGTAGGTGCGGTTGCGGTCGCGTTCCGCGCGGACCTTCTGGATGGGCTGGATGTAGTCGTCTTTCCACGACCACAGGTCCACCACTGCCTTGTCGTCGGACGAGGCGTCGGCGCCGGCCTCCGCCGGTTTGTCGGGTACGGGCGGCGCGCAGCCGAAGAAGACGCGCGTGCCGTCCTTGGAAAAACTGAGGTTGCCCTTGTCGCTGATGACGAATTCCTTGCGGAAGCCGGGCGTGTCCGAAGATGCCACTTGCTCGGCCGCGCCCGCCTGGCGGTCCCAGCGGTAGACCTTCCATGTGGGTTTGGCGTCCCCGCGGTCGCTCAGGAAAGCCAACTCGGTCTGGTTTTCATCCCAGGTCAGCTTGGCGTACTTGCCCTTGCCCGCCAGCAGCGCGGCAGGCGCGGCAGCCGCGTCAGGCGCGCCCGGCCGGGCCGCGAAGACCCCGTTCTTCGCGGTATCCCTGGGCGATACGGCATAGACCAACTGTTTTCCGTCGTTGCTGAACGAGAATTCCACCACGTCCGCGAAAGTGCGCTCCGTGGAATCGGCCAGATTGCGAAGCACCAGGTCCGATCCGAACTCCGGGCGCGCGCCGCCCCCGGCCGCTCCCGCTGCGCCACCGCCCGCGCGGCCACCTCGGCCGCCTTGCTGATCGCCGCCGCCGCCCGCTTTCTTCTGTGGGGACGGGTTGGCCACGGGCGTGGTCTCGGGCGCTTCGCGCAGGTACGCCAGGTAACCAGCGGCCTTCTCCGGAAGCTGGAACCGCTTCACACGCTCGATGCGGGTAGCGTTGCCGGTAGCCAGATCGACGATGACCATCCCGTCTTTCGGCATCTGTTCCGCCGTCTTCTTCTCCTTCTTGGCCTTGTCGGTATCGGACTTCGCCGGGAAAGTCGAGAACACCAGCGTCCTGCTATCCGGCGAAAACGCGATGGTCACGGCTCGCGCTTCGGCCGGCGGCCCCTCTTCCGGAGTGGCCGCGGGCACCGGCGCCGGGCGCTCCCCCGCAGGCTCGCGTTGCTCCTTCCCGGTGACCAGGTTGCGAACCACCACCACCCCGTCGCCTTCCTGTGGGAACAGTCCGTAAGCCAGCCACTTGCCGTCCGGCGACAACCGCTGGCTCGAAATCGAGCGCCAGCCGCCGTAGTCGTTGTGGCCCAGGGGCCGCTTGCCTGTCTGGGCGAGCGACAGAGGTAGCAGCACGGCCGCAGTCAGCAGCCATGCAGGCAGGCGAAGGGAAAACCGGCGGTGAAACATGATGCCGGTATTGTAACGACTGGCAGTAGCGTCGGCGTTGTATAGTCGGGAGTATGGACGAGCGCGAGGACCTGCGGCGCTGGGTGCGGACGTGGGAAGATGCGGGTCCGGAACTCGAAGCCATCCGGCGCAGTGAGATTCGCGGGGCGGACAACCTCGAAGTGCTCGCGATTCTCGAAGAGGCCTTCAACCATTCACTGCGCACGCTGCCACCCCGTCCGTCGTCGGGCATGGTGGAGATGCAGGCGTGGTTCGGGAAGCTGCGGCCCCAATGAACGGCCTGTTTTGCGCGGCCAGGCAACTGCAGAAGTTCTGCGACGCGCAAGGGTGGCGTTCGTGCTTCATCGGCGGGCTGGCGGTCGAGAGATGGGGCCAGCCGCGACTGACAGCGCATGTCGATGTAACGCTACTCGCTGGATTCGGGAACGAGGCTGCCTTCGTCGACCCATTGCTGGCGGCCTACGAGGGCAGGATTGTGGATGCTCGCGATTTCGCACTGCGCCACCGCGTGCTGCTGCTGCGCGCGGCGGGTGGCGCGGGCATCGATATCTCGCTCGGCGCTCTTCCGTTTGAGGAAAGCGTGGTGCGGCGCTCGACCACTGCTTCGTTTGGTCCGGAGCTCGAACTGCGGACATGCTCGGCCGAGGATCTCATCGTGTTGAAGCTGTTCGCCTGGCGGCTCTTGGATCGGCACGATGCCGAGGGAGTGGCAATTCGCCAGAAGGGCAAGCTCGATTGGACCTATATGGAAGAACAACTGCGACCGCTGTCTGAGGTGAAGGAACAACCTGAAATGATGGACACGCTGGCGCGATTGAAGCAGCTCTAGGTCGCCCCCCCCCCTTTTGCATCCTTAGCGCCCCCGGACGAATCGAACTAAGTGGCTATGGCGTACCTTGTCCCCATCCCCCATCTGGCCCGCACCGAGGCCGAACCGCTGCTCGCCACCATCGGCAATACGCCGCTCCTGCG
>PLMF01000346.1 GCA_003142355.1 Bryobacterales bacterium | reverse complement strand
CGCTCCACCAACCACCACAATTGGAGCGCGGTGGCGTGGATCGACGGCCAAACCTACCAGGCGCCCACCGCCGAGCTGGACATTTTCGACCGCGTAGGCGGCGGCGACGGCTTCGCCTCGGGCTTCTTCTACGGCTTGCTGGCCAATGAGCCGCCGCAAGAGTGCGTGAACCTGGGCTGGGCTCACGGCGCGCTCTTGACGACGTTCCCGGGCGACACCTCCATGGCGACCTTGGAGCAAGTGAGGGCCTTCGCCAAAGGCGGCTCCGCGCGGATTCAGAGATAGAGCCAGTGGGGCAGACCATCGGTTTTGGTGGTCGGCCAAGCAACTATTTCCCTGGCGGGCGGGTCACGGCCGAGTGGCGTTTGGATCAGTCCGACAATGGAATCGCAACGGTCTGGCCAGGCTGGATCGTTTCCAGCGCCAGCGCGATCGCATTCACGACGGGCAATAAATCTTCGATCTGATTGGTCCGGGACCGGACCAGAACGATTGAGAGCCTCCGGCCCGCGGAAGAACGCTGGTGAGGTATTCCCTGATCGACCGTCAGCAGGACGTCATAGCCCGCAACCTCGGCAGCCCGCAGCAACTCACCATTCTTCTTGCCCTTCAAACCTGCCCATTGAACGGTGTGGGCGTCGTGGGTTGGAAAACTGTGACGGAAATCGAGCGGCAGGCACTCATCCAACAGAATCTTCATGCGATTTTGGCGAGCAAGGAATCCTTGGCTTCCTCAAGCGCCTGAACCGCCATCTCGCGCGTGACTGTGGGAAACTGCCGCAGGAACTCACCCAAAGAATGGCCGCCCTCGAGATAGTCGATCAGGTTCTTGAACGGAACTCGCGTGTCCCGGAAACAGGGCGTTCCGTTCATGACATCCGGGTCGATCACAATCGCGGGCTCTACCATCGCCTTCCATTGTACCGTCCGCGGCGGCGGTATGGCGGGCGCGGTTTGAGGAGGGTATTGCGAACAACGGCGCCGGATCGCTCCGGCGCCGTTCGTATTTGTGTGGGCTTGGGCTGTTACTGCTTGCCCTGCTTCAGCTTCTCGCGCTGTTCCTTGAGCACCGCCTTGCGGCTTAGCTTGATCTTGTTGCCTTCGAGCGCCAGCACCTTNNCGCACGACTTTGCCCAGGTAGGTTTTGCCCACCTCGGCCGAGGCCGTGAGGTCGGAGATGATCTGGATCGCCTTGTTGGCCGAAGCTTCGTCGGCCGACGCGACATGCACCGTGCCATCGTCTTCGACGTCGATCTTGACGCCGGTCTGCTCGATGATCCCGCGGATGACTTTGCCGCCGGGTCCAATCACGTCGCGGATCTTGTCGGTCGGAATATGCAGGGTGTAAATGCGCGGCGCGTACGGGGAGATGCTGGCATTGGCCTTCGGCAGCGCTTCATACATTTTGCCGAGGATGAAGAGCCGGCCGTGACGCGCCTGCTCCAGCGCTTCCTTCATGATGGCGGTGGTCACGTTGGGGATCTTGATGTCCATCTGCAGCGCGGTGATGCCCTCGCGCGTGCCGGCCACCTTGAAATCCATGTCGCCGTAATGGTCTTCGGCGCCGGCGATGTCGGTGAGGATAACGTAATCCTTGTCTTCCATGACCAGGCCCATGGCGATGCCGCCCACGTGGGCGGCCAGCGGCACGCCAGCATCCATCAGCGCCAGCGATGCGCCGCAGACCGTGGCCTGGGAGCTCGAACCGTTGGATTCGAGGATGTCGCTGACCACGCGCATGGTATAGGGGAAGGCCTCTTCGGTGGGGATCAGCGCGGCGAGCGCGCGCTCGGCGAGTGCCCCGTGTCCGATTTCTCTTCGGCCCGGACCGCGCATAAAGCCGGTTTCGCCGACGCTGAAGGGCGGGAAGTTGTAATGCAGCATGAAGCGCTTGGAAGGGGATTCGCCGGGCTCGATCAGCTCGATGCGCTGCTCGTCGTCCTTGGTGCCCAGCGTGATGGTCACCAGCGCCTGGGTCTCCCCGCGGGTGAACAGCGCCGAGCCGTGCGTGCGCGGCAGGGCGCCGGTTTCGATGGTGATGGGACGGATCTGGTCGAAGGCGCGGCCGTCCGGACGGCGATGACTCAGGATCATCTCGTCGCGGAAGATGCGCTCCCGGAGCGCCTCCAGGCACTTGGCGGCTTCCGCCTGCTGCTCTTCGGGCTGCGCTTCCACCACGCGCTTCTTCAAGGCCGACACCAGCGTGTGGCTTTCGGCCTTGTCGTGCTTTTCGGTATTCAGGGCGTCGGTCAGCTCCGCGCGGACTTCCTTCGAGATCTGGTCGTAGAGGGCCTGGTCGAGCGCCGGCGCCGCGAACTCGCGTTTGGGCTTGCCCGCCAGCTTCATCAATTCGCGAATGCCGGCGACGATTTTCCTGCAGCACTGGTGGCCGAACTCGATGGCGCCCAGAACCTCCGCTTCGGAGACCTGCTGCGCGCCGGCTTCCACCATCACGATGCCTTCTTCGGTGCTGGCGACGATGATATTCAGCTTGGATTCGCGGCTCTCCGTGTAGGTGGCGTTGGCCAGGTACTGGCCGTCTTTCATGCTCACCCGAACACCCGACAGAACGTGGGGGAAGGGAATATCGGAAATGGCCAGCGCGGCAGCCGCGCCGACGATCGCCAGGGAGTTGGGATCCTGCTCCGGATCGGCCGAAAGGACCATGGCGATGATCTGGGTTTCGTAGAGGAACCCTTCGGGAAACAGCGGCCGGACCGGACGATCGATCAGGCGGCTGGTGAGAACTTCTTTTTCGGAGGGACGCCCCTCGCGTTTGATAAAACCGCCCGGGATCTTGCCGGCGGCGTANNGAGTCACCGGAGCGAACGACAACGGCGCCGTTCGCCTGTTTGGCCATCTTACCGGTTTCAAGGGTAATCTTGCGGCCATCCAAATCGACTTCAACTGTGTGCAACATGCTTCTTTAAAAACCTCCAACTTCGGCCCGGAACCAGTCCGGTGGCCGTTTGAGACTAAAGTTGACAGGGTGAATAGCCCAGACCGGATCGAGGCAACGCGCCCCATCTCCGTCCGAGCCGGATTGGCGTGAATCGGAAGCCCCTGCTTCCGCAGAATGGACTAGCGGCGGATGCCCAGCCGCTGGATAACCGCTTTATAGCGCTCTGGATCCGTATCGCGCAGGTAGGTCAGAAGCCGGCGACGCTTGGCTACCATGGTCAACAACCCCTTGCGGGAACCATGGTCCTTTTTGTGCGCCTGGAAGTGCTCCTGTAGCAGCGTCAGGCGCTGGCTTAACAGGGCAATCTGTACTTCTGCCGACCCCGTGTCGGTCTTGTGGCGCTGATTGGTTGCGAAAACCTGCCGCTTTACTTCAATCGCCAGTGCCATTCTAGAGGTAATGCTCCTTGTCTTCTCTTAATCTCGTTTTGGTACTTTTCCAGAATACCACACACGGCGCCACGCATTTCGGTGGCAGGCTGCGCAACCCCGAAATAGCGCGGAACTTCGGGCTAGAACACCTGAAAACAGAAGACCTGGTTGGAGCCTTCCGGACTGAGCGAGTATTCGCCCGGCTCCAGGCTCTCGTTCACCTCGATTCGATACAGGTCCGTGGCGAGGCGCGTGACGTCGACGCGGATGGCCTTGGGCGGGTGCTTGGCCGAGAACTGAATCTCCCGGCGGCCGTTTCTGGAATCGAGCTTGAAGAGTTGGAGGCGTTCCGGGATCAGCTTGGCGGCCTGCAACAGGAAGATGGGCGACGCCAGCGGCGTCTTGGCCGAGGAGTTGGCGCCCTCGACGATGTAGAGGGTATCGTCCTTCTTCTTCTCCTCCTTGGCCTCGACGGCTTCGGTCGCGACGAGGTTCTCGGCGTGCTTCAGATAGGGGAGGTCCGCCTTGGGAGGGCGCGGACCGGCGTACTTTTGGGCCGTAGCCGTCAGCACCACGGCCAAGGCCAGCGGCAAGAATCGGCGCAGCATAGCGGTTCGGATCTATCTTAAACCAAAACTCCGGCGCGGTTCGTCCTTATCGCGCGGCCGTTCGTCCATAATGATAAAGGTGATTACCCAAACGGTATCCGAAAGCCGCGCAGCCAAGGCGATTTGGGGGGCCTTCCAGTCCGGCCGGCCACTCACGTACATTCGCACCGTCGAAGAACAGCGCGTGGCGAGGGTGCTGCGAGAGGTGGCTCTGGGCCTGTTCGCTTCGCCGGTCCCCATTTGGACGTGGAGCCTCACCGAGGGCCTCCGCCGCGATAACGAAGCAGCCGAGACCGGCACTGAGGATCCTCGCAAAGCTCTGGACTTCATCGCCGCGCACAACGGCGCCGCTATCTTCCACCTCAAGGACTTCCATGAACCGCTGCGCGAATCTCCCGAGGTTCGGCGCCGCCTTCGGGACGTCTACGAAAACTGTCTGGACCAGCGGAAGTTTGTNNTCGAGTTGGTCGAGGTGCTGCGGGAAGAGGCTGGCAGCTCTATTACCGAGGCGGCGCTCGACCAGATAGCGGGCACACTGCTGGGACTGACGCTCGACGAAGCTCGCTTCGCGTTGCGCCGGGCCCTCGCCGCGAACGGACTCCCCGGAGTCGATTTCCTGCGGCTCTTACTGGAAGAGAAACGCCTTCTGGTCGGCCGGAGCGGGGTGATCGAGTACATTGCCGAAGTTGCGGCCATCGCGGACATCGGCGGCCTCGAGGAGCTGAAGAAATGGCTGCTCGAGCGCCGCGAGCTCTTTCGAATGCGCGACAGCCTGACCAGCGAAATCGTGCCCAAGGGGCTCCTCCTCATGGGCATTCCAGGCTGCGGCAAGAGTCTTGCCATCAAAGCGATTGCGTCCGCGTTCGACCTGCCGCTATATCGCATCGACATGGTCGAGATCTTCTCCGGCAGACATGGCAAGCCCGAAGGCGCATTTGTCGAGGCATGCAGATTGTTGGAGGACATGGCGCCGGCGGTTCTTTGGTTCGACGAGATCGAGTCGGGGCTTTCGACCACCGAATCCGGCGGGGAACAGGGCCGCATCTTCGCGTTCTTTCTCACCTGGATGCAGGAGAAGGCCAAGGGGCTGTTCGTCGCCGCCACCGCCAACCGCATCGACCTCCTCCCCGCGGAAATGATTCGCAAGGGACGTTTCGACGAGGTGTTCTTCGTGGACCTGCCGCGCGAGGACGAACGCATCGACATCTTCAAGATTCACCTCATCCGCCGGGGAGTGGATATAACCGGATTCGACCTCGGAAAACTGACCCAGTTCACGGGTGGGTGGGCTGGCGCCGAGATCGAGCAGTGTGTGGTATCGGCCCTGACCAAAGCACGGCTCGCGAGCCGGCCGGTGAGCGAGGAAGATCTCATCCGCACCGCCGTGAAGATGGTGCCGCTCTCGCGCACCATGAACGAGCAGATCAATCACATCCGCGCCTGGGCCTTCGAGCGCGCCGTCCGAGCCTCCCTCCGCGCGTGAGGCCAAGCAGTAGAGCCGCAGCCAAAGTGGTGCAGACCATCGTTTTCCGTGGTCTGCAAACCCCGCAACGACGGCTCTCGTTGCCGTGGACGGCCGTTTCACGGGAGTAATAGCTGAAAGGGACTGGCAACGTCCCGTTTGGTCGTATCCTCCTCGCCAAAAACCACCTCTGGGTCCAATAGTCGGTTTTCATGTGTGGCGTTTATGTATAATGTTACATCTGGAGTTAGGAAGGCGATGGAAACTGCCGTACTATCCGACGCGCCGTCGGCCGCCGCTTCTCTGAAAGACGTGGAACTTCCTGGTGGGTGGGTTGCCACCGAGCTAGTTCCCCGTATTTCTAGTCACACTGGAGGGCATTATTCCGTCAGCTATTTGGCCCTTCACAAATCCGGCACAAAGGGCTTTTTGAAGGCGCTCGACTATAGTCGTGCGTTCGGGTCCCCTGATCGCGCGCTGGCAATAAACGAGCTGACTGCGGCATATCTCCACGAGCGAACCATCCTTGAACGTTGCGCGAACAGGAAACTGAGGCGAATCGTCCGGGCAATCGATCATGGTTCTGTGGCACTGCCCGGCTTCGCGCTGCCAGTCGACTACATCGTTTTTGAACGCGCTGAGGGGGATTTACGCGACCAGATGGACGCGATGGGGGAAATCGACGATTTGTGGCGATTGAGGACCTTGCACCAAATAGCCACTGGAATGTTCGAGCTCCATGGGTCAGGTATCGCGCATCAGGACGTCAAGCCTTCGAACATACTGGACTTCGCGGCTGACGGGACCAAGCTCGGTGATTTAGGAAGATCGGCCTGCCTGGCGATTCCGTGTCCTTATGACGATGTTCCCGTCCCAGGCACTCGTGCGTACGCGCCTCCCGAGCTACTGTATGACCGTCCACTCCAAGACTTCGATCGCCGCCGCTTTGGTTGTGATGCGTATTTGTTGGGTAGTATGGCGGTCTACCTCTTCCTGGGTTGTAGCGCAACGGCGGCCCTCTTGGCTCAACTCGATCCGCAACATCGCCCCGAGCAATGGCGAGACGGCTTTTCGGCCGTGCTACCTTATCTTAAGAAGGCATTTGGCTCCGTGCTGGGTGAAATTGAAGAATCCCTCAGACCGCGCCCGTTCGGAATGGAAATGGTTCGAGTAATCGCCGAGCTTTGTGAACCGGATCCAGAGCTCCGCGGTCACCCAGGAAATCGCCACACGTCGACCAACCGATACTCGGTTGAGAGATACGTTTCCATATTCGACCGCCTCGCAAGAAGGGTAGAGGTCTCGGTTCTGAGAACACCGTAGTGCCCGGCTATATACCTCCAAAGCACCGCAACACCGTACCGAGGTGGCGCACTGTTGCTACCACAATAGAGTTTGGAGAGCTCGCGTCCATGGACCAGACGCCGCGCCCGACCGATGGCGGCGCAGAACTAGAGGAAGCCGTCTCTGAGTGGGAGAGGCATAAAACAGTCGCCCGTGCCTTCGACGCCATTGCCGCTGGTCTTGTCCTTGGCTGCGAATCCGAGGTCCTTTCGCCGGCGCAGTTCATAGCCTCCCTGAACAATCAATCACGGATGCTCGCTCGAATCGCTGAGGAGGTGTTGGCAACTCACCGGACCGATGCCAACTCCGGCCCCCGACCTTTCGCCGGCGCTGACATCCAACGGATGATTTCCGAAGCGCGGGCAGATTTAATTAGATACCCCAGAAATCCCCTCACGTGGATTGATTTCGGATTGGCTTATACCAGCATTGGCAAGCCTGAGAAGGCAAAACGGTGCATCGACGCCGCTCTTATGCTCGATCCCGAGAACAGATTCGTGTTGAGATCTGCAGTCCGCTTTTTCTTGCACATTGGTGATGGGGAGCGGGCCAGAAATGTCCTTGACCGCGCACGATCCACTGCGCGCGACCCGTGGCTCTTGGCTGCCGATCTGGCGGCGGCCGCAGTCTGTGAAAAGCCGTCCCAATACTTGAAGGACGCGCGTAGTGTCTTGAAGAGCGGTAAGTTCTCCGCGCACGACACGTCCGAACTAGCTAGCCAATTGGGGACGCTCAGATACCGTGACGGCAGAGTCCGGGAGGCAAAGCGGCTATTTGCGGATGCTCTGAGTGATCCTACAGAAAACTCACTCGCGCAGATTCATTGGATTGCGAGTCACGATCATTCTTACCAGTTGGCGCAAACGCACTGGCATCTAGCCAACGCATTCGAGGTCGCTGCGTATGAGGCCTACAGTGCGGGTCATTGGAAAACCGCGGTCGACGCGTGCACGAAATGGCTTCAGGACGAGCCATTTGCGGCACGGCCAGCGGTCTTAGGCTCATATATCGCCGCGACGGTATTGGAGAACTACGGAGAGAACAAGAGATTAGCTGAGGAGGGCTTGCGGGCTAACCCGAACGACCATCAGCTCATCAACAATCTGGCCTTCGCTCTGGCCCAAACTGGGCGTACGGCCGACGCTACGAAATGCCTTCGAAGCATTAATATAGCGAAACTAGAACCCGGAGACCGGATCGCCAAGCTCGCCACACAGGGGCTCATCAGCTTTCGAGAGGGGCGTCCTGAGGAAGGCCGAGCGCTGTATCATCAAGCCATCGATGTGGCGGCAGCACCTGCTTATGCACAGTTGAAGCAAATGGCAATGATGTACTTGGCATTTCAGGAGATCGAAGCGGGAACGTCGCTTGCTCTGAAGGCGGGTACCGATGCGCTCCAGAAGGTAGTAAGTGCCACGGAACCCGACGTGATCTACGTCCGGGATCGTCTGGAAGCCCGTGTCCGCCGGCTCATTGATGCCCCTCGTGCGTAGTTCTCTCGGAGCTGATAAGGGAAACAATTGCGGGCACGACGAAAACGAGTAACAGCAGGCTGGTGACAACCTCGCAAATGACTACTGTCTTCGTAAATCCATCTTGTGCCGCAAAGTCTCCGTATCCCACCGTCGCCATGGTCACCAGGCTGAAGTAGAGTGCTGAGAGTGGGCCATCGAGCGACGTTCCGTGCCCGTTCCTTACGTCACCGACCTGCATGTAGATGATCGCGAATGCGACCGCCGACTCGTAAAAGTTTATCGCGACGATCAGTATGCTCCGACGGATAATGTCGGCCGTCCATGGGCGCTCCTGACTCTTAACGAGCAAGAAATAGCATCGATAGGACACGATATCAAACAGCCGATACGCAGCGATGAATGCAACCCAATGCCATGAACTAAGAAGCCAAAGGCTCACCGTCAGCAGCCCTGAGAACATGAGAACGTACAGATCCATGAAGTTGTGTCGGACGAGATCCGGCAACTCGGGCCGAAGCTGCGCAAGGGAGAGAAAGCGGGGCGCAGTCACCACGCTGGCAGCCAACTTCTCGAGCAAGGAGTGGTGGCGGGGGCGCTTTTTGGGAAAATCGTCTCGCCATATCCTCTGAAGAGCATCGAGTTCGGCACGCATCATGTTAAATATACTCCTGCTCGACAGACAATGCAGCATGCGGAAGGGGTGACGGACGCATTTCGTTTTCGCAGCAACCGGGAGGTCTCGTGATGTCCCCACCTGAGAAACTACGCTCCACCCGGAGAACCCGCGAAAATGCTCGTCGAGAGGGTCACTTCAACGCCCATGGCGAGCATGGGCTCGCCCAACGAAATCGTCGCAGGCTGCGAATAACTGAGAGTGTGCATTAGCTCTCAAGAACTGCCGCCGCGGCGTAAAAGCTGAGCGCGTTGTCGCTCTGCTTGACGATGCGCGTGCGCCGCAGCACTCCATAGACGTCACCCAGCGCGAACCGCACAGAGTGCTGCACCACCGCGATCGGCGGCGGAGTCTCGGAGAGCAGTTCCAGCACCGCGGCGTATTCGCGCTCCAGATCGTAGGGCGGGTCGAGGAAGACGATATCGGCAGGGTGCTTCGGGAGTGTCAGAAGCACCGGGCCGGTGACCACCGTGGCGCGCGCCTCGATGTCGAGCGATACAAGATTCTGCCGGATGGCTTCCAGCGCCTTGCGATGGCGCTCCAGAAAGATCGCGTGGGCGGCGCCGCGACTGAGCGCTTCGATGCCGACGGCGCCGGTTCCCGCGTACGCGTCGAGGAACGTCGCGCCTTCGATGCGCGGCCCGAGGATGTCGAACAGGGTCTCGCGCAGGCGGTCGGTGGTGGGGCGGGTAGCGGCGCCGGGAATGCTCTTCAACCGGCGCGAACGGAACTCTCCCGCGATGATCCGCATCAGCCCACCGTCACCAGGCCGTAGCGGCGCTGCCAGTGGTCGCGGATGTAGGCCACCGCGCGCCGCAGATCGTCCTCGGAAGGCGGGCGGGCGATGAAATCCACGGCCTCGCGGCGTGCCACCTCGAGGATTTCGGCGTCGCGCAGGATGTTGGCCACCCTCAGCGACGGCAGGCCCGATTGTTTGGTCCCGAAGAACTCGCCGGGGCCGCGCAGCTTGAGGTCCATCTCGGAGATGTAGAAGCCGTCGGTGGAGTCCACCAGGGTGCGTATGCGCTCGCGCGCGGCGTCGTTCATCTTCTCGGTCACCAGGATGCAATAGCTCTGCGCGGCGCCGCGGCCCACGCGCCCGCGGAGCTGGTGCAACTGGGCCAGCCCGAAGCGCTCGGCCTGCTCCACCACCATCACGCTGGCGTTGGCCACATCCATACCGACTTCGATCACGGTGGTCGAAACCAGGATCTTGATGAGGCCCTCTTTGAAGCGCTGCATCACCGCTTCTTTTTCATCGCCGCCCAGACGCCCGTGCATGAGGCCCACGGAAATATCGGGGAACACTTCGCGCGAGAGATGCTCGTACATCTTCTGCGCGGCTTTCATGGCCTGGGTTTCGGATTCTTCGATCACGGGGTAGACCACGTACGCCTGGCGGCCTTCGTCGATCTGCCGTTTCATGAAGCTGTAGGCCAGTTCGACCTGGTCGGCGGTGGCGTGTTTGGTAACGATGGGCTTTCTTCCGGGCGGCATTTCGTCGATGACGGAGACGTCCAGGTCGCCATAGATGGTCATGGCGAGGGTGCGCGGAATCGGCGTCGCGGTCATCACCAGCACGTCGGGATGGACGCCCTTTTCCAGTAGGCCCAGGCGCTGCAGGACGCCGAAGCGGTGCTGCTCGTCGATGATCGCGAGCCCCAGCTTGTGGAACTCGACGTCTTTTTCGAGCAGCGCGTGCGTGCCGATGGCCACCTGCGCCAGGCCCTCGGCCACCAGCTTTTTGAGCTGCGCCTTTTCGCGGCTGGTGGATGAGCCGGTGAGCAGCACCGTCACATAGCCCAGCTTGGAAAGGATCTGCTTGAAGTAGTAGGCGTGCTGCGTGGCCAGGATTTCGGTGGGGGCCAGGACCGCCACCTGGTAGCCGTTCTCGATGGCGATCACCGCGGCCTCCGCGGCCACGATGGTCTTGCCGCTGCCCACGTCGCCTTGCAGCAGGCGGTTCATGGGATGCGGCGCTTTCATGTCGTCCGCGATTTCCTGGATGACGCGCTTCTGCGCCCCGGTGGGCTTGAACGGCAGCATGGCCTTGACCCGTTCGCGCACGCGCGGGCCGATTTCGAAGGCGATGCCGGGCAGCAAGCGGGCCTTGCCGCGCTTCAGCGCCACGCCGCACTCCAGCCAGAAGAACTCTTCGAAAATGAGGCGGAACTGGGCGGGCGAGCGGAAAGCATTGAACAGGCGGAGGTCGGAATCGGGCGGCGGAAAGTGAATCTGCTGGATGGCGGTCCAGCGGTCGGGCATTTTGAGGCGCTGGCGCAGATACTCCGGGAGCTCGTCTTCGACGGGCGCGAGCGACTCCAGCACGCGGTGCGTGAAAACCCGCAAGAGGCGCGTGGTGAGCTTCGAAATCCCCTCGTAGATAGGGACGATGCGGCCGACGTGGAGCGTGGCTTCGCCGTCTTCATCGTCGCCGGAGAGGATTTCGAACTCGGGGTGCAGCATGGTGAGGTCGCCCGTGTAACTGTCGAATTCCACCTTGCCGAAGAGCGCCACCTTCATGCCTTCGGCGAGCACGTTGGCCAGGTAGCCGCCGTGGAACCACTTGCCCGCCAGCGTGGCGCGCGAGGCATCGGTGAAGCGGACCTCGAACAGGCCCAGGTTGCGGCGGCGGAAGCCGGAGAGCTTGGCCGAGCTTACATCCGCGATGACCGTGGCCATTTCGCCCGGAGCGAGCTGGGCGATGGTCTTCATGTTGCTGCGGTCCTCGTAGCGGAAAGGGACGTAGCCCAGCAGGTCTTCGACGGTGACGAGACCCTTGCCTTGCAGCATGGCCGCGCGAGCCGGGCCGATTCCTTTCACATAGGTGAGCGGGGTGGTGAGGTCCATGCGGTCTCGAACCCAGTGTACAATGCCCTACGTGAGACCAATTCTGATTCTGCTGGCTGCGCTGTGCGCCTCGGCCGCCGATTTCCGGCTGGGTATCGTCGGAACCGACACGTCGCACGTGCCTGCGTTCACCAAGATGCTGAACGGCGACCCGGGCGCGCCGGACCATGTGGCGGGCGCGCGCGTGGTGGCCGCGTTCAAGGGCGGCAGCAAAGACATCGAGAGCAGCATCACGCGCGTGGACCAGTACGCCGAAGACATCCGGACCAAGTGGGGAGTGGAGATTGTGGCCGATATCCCGGCCCTGCTGGCGAAGGTGGATGGCGTGCTGCTGTCGAGCGTGGATGGCCGCGTCCACCTCGAGCAGGCGCGGCCCGTGATCGCGGCGCACAAGCCGCTGTTCATCGATAAGCCGCTGGCCGCGACGCTCGAAGACGCGCGCGAGATCGCGCGGCTGGCCAAAGAGGCTGGCGTGGCGTGGTTCAGCTCGTCGAGCCTGCGCTACGGCGGGATCGGCGCCACCATGAAATTTCCGGACGCCACCGGCGCCGCCACCTGGGGCCCGGGGCCGTTCGAGCCGCATCACTACCTGGACCTCTCGTGGTATGCGATCCATCCCGTCGAGGTCCTGTATACGTTGCTGGGTCCGGGCTGCGAGACCGTAAGCCGGATTTCCGGGCCCGATGCCGACGTGGTAGTGGGCCGCTGGAAAGACGGAAAGATCGGCACCGTGCGGGCCAACCGGCCATACAGCGACTACGGCGCGGTGGTGTTCCGCGCCAAGGAGGTGGTGGAGAGCCATCCGAAAGCGGCGGAGGCGGCCGACTATCGCCCGCTGGTGATGGAGATTGTGAAATTCTTCCAGACCGGCAAGCCTCCGGTGGCGAATGAGGAGACGCTCGAGATGTTCGCCTTCATGGACGCGGCCCAGCGCAGCAAGGAGCAGGGCGGAAGACCGGTGGCGCTGCGGTAGCCAACCCCCCGGCGGCGGCGTTGTTTTAGCTGACCGCTGAGAGCTGACCGCTGAAAGCTATACTGAGATATCCATGTCCAAGCTGTTGGAGGGCAAACTCGCCCTCATTCTGGGGATTGCGAACAAGTGGAGCCTGGCGTATTCTATCGCCCAGGCGTTTTCGAGGGAAGGCGCCACCCTGGCGCTGACCTATCTGGGCGACCGCCAGAAGGAGGCCATCGAAGAGCTGTCCACGGACCTGAACGTGGCGGCCATTCTGCCGTGCGATGTCACCCGGGATGAGGAACTGGCGGCGCTCGCGGAATCGCTTGGGGCGCTCCGCCGACCGCTCGACGCGGTGGTGCACAGCCTGGCGTTCGCCAACCGCGAGGACCTGACGCGGCCGTTTCTGGAGACCGGGCGTGCCGGCTTTCTGCTGGCGCAGGACGTGAGCGCCTATTCGCTGGTGGCGGTGGCGCGCTCGACCGNNCCCGGTTACAACGTGATGGGCGTGGCGAAAGCTTCGTTGGAAGCCGCCATGCGGTACCTGGCGAGCGAGCTGGGCCCGCGCCAGATTCGGGTGAACGCGATTTCGGCGGGGCCCGTCAAGACCGTCTCGGCGCGCGCCATCAAGGATTTCTCTGCCGTCCTGGACGCCGTGGCGAACCGCGCGCCGCTGCGGCGCAACACCGAACCCGCGGAAGTTGCCGATGCCGCGGTGTTTCTGGCCAGCGACTTGGGACGCGGCGTCACCGGCAATATTCTGTTCGTGGACGCGGGCATGCAAGTGATGGGGCTGTAGCCTGCCATAATAATAGTGGTCCTTTATGAAAGTAGAAGTCGTCCTGTCGGAAACGGACATCGCCGAGGAATTCGCTGAGGCCATCCAGGCTCGCGACCTGCCGGAGAAGTTTTTCTTCTGGTTTCCTCGTTCAGCCATGGCGTGGGCAACTTTGAGCCGGGACGCCGACCTGTATGGCGGGCTGCGGGAGACCTGGCAGCAGCTTTCGGCGGACGTCCCCGCCATGGTGAAGCCATTCGGCACGCGGGTTCCGGTGATCAGCTTCGGCGCCGGGGATGGAGCGCGCGACCGCGTGCTCATGGGCGCTTTGAAAGACGCCGGATTCGAGTGCCTGTATTTCCCCGTCGATGCCAGCCAGGCGCTGCTCGAAATGGCCTGCGCCGGAGCCGACGACGAGGATATTGAAACCGTCGGGATCAAGGCCGACATTTCCAGCCCCGTGCACCTGGTCTACGCGGCCGACGCCGCCGAGCCGCCGCGGCTGTTCATCATGTCGGGCAACACCATGGGCGCCTTCGATCCGCTGGGGGAAATCCGCTACCTGGCGCAGTGCATGAAGCCGGAGGACCGGCTGATTATCGACGGCGAGCTGTATGACGAGCAGAAGACCCTGGGCTACCGCGACAAACTGGCGACGCGGGATTTCGCGTCGGCGCTGTTCGCCAGCTTGGGGATCGGCCGCGAAGATGGCGAATTCCGGTTCAACCACAAGCGCGACGAGCGCCACGAGGGACTGCACCTGGTCACGCGGCACTTCCGCGCGAGCCGGGATCTTTCGGCGACCGTCGCCGGCGAGGAGATTCCCATGGAGCGCGGCGAGCGCATCGGGATGAACTTCGCCTACGCCTACACGCCGCAAGCCTTCCGCTGGTTGCTCGGCGAACAGGGCGGGCTGGAGATTCTAAAGGAATACCGCAGCCCCGACTCTCGGTTTCTGACGGCCGTGTGCCGGAAGTAGGGTGCGATGGCACCTGGAGCGCCGGATTCTGCACTACGAGGGAAGACGGTAATCTTCGATGCGAATGTAAGCCCCTACTCCCCGTAGCTGATTTCCAACTGGCGGGCGGAAATGGCGGAGTATACCAGCAGGATCAGCGCTACCGCCAGCAAGCCTGGCACCGCGATCCAGAACGGGGTGGGGTCGGCCTCGACCACCATCACGTTGAAGGGCGGCGGGATGGGGACNNTCCCAGACCCACACCACCGCGGCCGGGATCATGGGGTTGCGGAACAGGATGCCGCACATCAGAAAGACCGCGCCGTAACCTATGCAGGCCAGCGCCGTCACCAGCACGTAGGAGCCGAGCTGGCTCAGACCGGGGCCGTGCCACAGGTAGTCGGTCCAGGCGGGGCCGAAGTGGCGGCCGATCAGGAGGAACGAGAGCGCCGTGCTGCCCACGAACAGCACCAGGGCGGAAGCCAGGCCCGCCACGTACTTGCCGGCCACCAGCAGCTCGCGGCGCAGCGGCGTGAGGTAGTAGTAGTGCAGCGTCTTTTCCAGCATCTCGCCGCGGAACAGGTTCGAGAAAATGCCCATGCAGCCGAAGAAGATTCCGCAGCGGAGAAAGTAGAAGTGGTACAGGGCGGCGAATATCACGCTGTCCAGGCCCAGGCTGTGGCGGTCTCCGTGATGGTTGATCCCCACCAGCCAGTGCATGAGCGACAGAAGCACGGGTGCAAGCGCCAGGCAGTAAATCCACCAGCCGCGCCGGGAGAGGAGGGTTTTCTTCAACTCGAGGCGCAACACACCGCCGATCTGGTTCATACCACGCTCCCTTCGCCGCCGATCAGGTACTGATACACCGAGTTCACGTCGTCATCCGCGGGCGCCACGGATTCCACCTCGAGGCCCGAATCCAGAATCACGCGGTTCAGCAGTAGGTAGAAGCTGTCGGCGTCTTTGGTGCGCAGCAGCAGGCCCTTGCCATCGGCGTGGATCTTGGCTTCCACCACGTGGTCCTGCTGAAAGAGACGCGCGGCCAGCATACTGGGCCGGTCGCAGCGGACCAGGATCTGCATGGGCTGGTCCTTCACCTCGCTGCGGACGCCCTGGATCTGGCCTTCGGCCACCACGTAACCCTGGCTGAGCAGAATCACCTGGTCGGAGATCTGATCCACCTCATGCAGGATGTGGCTGGAGACGATGACGTGGCGGCCCTTCTCGCCCCACTCGCGGAACAGCGCGATCGCTTCGGAGCGCGCCAGCGGATCGAGGCCGTTCAGCGGCTCATCGAGCACCATCACTTGCGGATCGTGGGCGACGGCCTGCGCCAGCTTGATGCGCTGCCGCATGCCTTTGCTGTAGGCGGCCACGGTGCGATTGGCGGCGTCGGACAAGCCCACCATCTGCAAAGCGGCGAGGGTGCGCCGGTCGCACTCGGCGTGGCTCATGCCGAAGACGCGCAGGTACGAGTAGATGAACTGGTATCCGGTGAGGCCCTTGGGGAACGCGTCGTACTGGGTACAGTAGCCGGCCACGCGGCAGAGCTTCTCGGGATGGTCCGGGGCGATGCCCAGCACGCGAATCTCGCCTTCGGTGGGGCGGATCAGGCCGGTCATCAGGTTCATGAGGGTGGTCTTGCCAGATCCGTTGGGGCCCACCAGGCTGGTGATGCCGGGCGGAATGGTCAAGCTCACGTTGTTGATGCCCAGCACCTCGCCGTAGAAGCGCGAGACATTGTTGAAGGTGACCAGCGATTCACTCACCGCACCACCTCCACGCCACGGATCTTGCGGGCCAGCATATACAGGCAGACCAGACAGAGCGCCGCCAGCGCGGTCCAGCAACACCACAGAGGAAGTTCTTCGCCTTGCGCCACCCGGAAGAAGACCGCGCCATTGGTGGTGTGAGCATCGCCCTCGAAGAGCCGCTGCCAGATGGAGCCGACCAAGTTGCTGATATTGAGCAGGTGGCCCCACTTAGTGCGCTCGACGCCGTTCACCGCCTCGCCGAACCCGGCGGCCACGAAAAAGACGCCGAACATGAGGGCGCCGGCCACGGGCTTCCATTTCACCCAGGCTGAGAGCGCCAGCGCCAGCAGCGCCAGCACCACGATCCAGATCCACGCTCCGGCGAAGAGGCCGAAGGCCAGGCGCGCGTTGTCCACGATCCAGCTCCAGCCTTCCAGATAGCCCTCGAGCGAGAACAGCAGCAGGCCCGGCACCCAGGTCATCAGCGACATCAGGATTACCAGGACGGAGAGCTTGCCCAACACGTACTCCACCCGCGAAAAGGGCCGGGCGAGGTAAAGCGAGAGCGCGTTGTTGGCCAGATCGGGCGACACCTGGCCGGGACCGATGAAGGACGCCAGAAACAGCGCCTGCATGCTCTGCCATCCGAGCAGCGACATGAAGAACGTCACGTTGATCGAAATCAGCCGGTTGGTCCCCTGCACGCCCAGCAGGCCCAGCGCGCTGATGTTGTGCTGCACGTAAATGATGAGCGCGCAAATCAGCGGGTAGATGAAGCTGGCGATGTAGAAAACGGTGAGGAAGCGCGAGCGGTGCAGGTCTTCGAAGGCATAGCGCGGAATGGTCAGGAAGCGCGTCCACCTCGATGTGAGCCCACCATCGTACGGCCGGTAGGTCTTTTTATAAACGGCCATCGGCGGTCTCCATGGCTTTGAGGAAGATGTCCTCGAGTGAGTCGCGCTTGTGGCTGAGGCGGCGGATCTGCACGTTTTGCTCGGCGGCCACCTGGTAGAGGCGGCGGACCTCGAGGCCGTCGGGCAGAATCAGCTTGACGCGGCCCTGCGCGCCGGGAGCGGTCTCGCAGCCCAGCTTTTCCACGGCTTCGAGGAAGAGGCCGTTGGTTTCGCCGCGCGTCTCGATTTCCAGGAAGCGGCGGTTGGCGCGGCGCTCCTCCTCCAGGTTGCAGAACGCCGCCACCTTGCCATCCTTGAGGATCAGCACCTCGTCGCAGCACTCTTCCACGTCGCGCAGCAAGTGCGAGGAGAGAATCAGGTGCAAGTCGCCGCGGTCGCGAATCTCCTGAATGAGCTGGATCATGCGCACGCGGGCGGGCGGGTCGAGCCCGTTGGTGGGCTCATCCAGAAACAGCAGCTTGGGACCGTGGGCGATGGCCTGCGCCAGCTTGGCGGCCTGCTTCATGCCCAGCGAATAGGTGCCCAGGGCGCGGTAGCGCACCTCGCCCAGGCCCACGTAGAAGAACGCTTCGTGGGCGCGTTCGAGGGCGTGCTCGCGCGGCAGACCCGCCAGTTCCGCCATGAGCCGCACGAAGCGCACGCCGCTCATATCGGCGATGAAAGCGTCGTTCTCGGGCATGTAGCCCACCAGCGAGCGCACTTCGCGAGCATGCGTGCGGATGTCGCGCCCGAAGATGCGCGCGGTTCCCGCAGCCGGCTTGTGAAAGCCCAGCAGCGTGTTGATGAGGGTGGATTTGCCCGCGCCGTTCGGCCCNNCCGATGGAGCGCCCGGTGAGCGCGGCTTTCAGCCGATTCAGGATGACACGTTCGCCGAAGCGAACTTCGAGGCCGTCCAGTTCGATGACCGGGTCCATGAATCTATCTAAACGCAGGCTGGGGCCGGCGTGTTCCCTGCAATTGAGAGAAGGGCAGGGCGCTGCCGGCCATGCCGAGCAGGTTTCCGCTCAAAAGATCGGTCA
>PLMF01000334.1 GCA_003142355.1 Bryobacterales bacterium | reverse complement strand
CGAATGCGCTCCGGCTCGGCCGAAGGAAGATCGATCTTGTTGATCACCGGAATAATTTCCAGGTTGTGGTGCAGCGCCAGGTAGGTATTGGCGAGCGTCTGCGCCTCCACGCCCTGCGACGCATCCACCACCAGCAGCGCGCCTTCGCAGGCTTGCAGGCTGCGCGAGACCTCGTAGGAAAAGTCCACGTGGCCGGGGGTATCGATCAGGTTCAGTTGATAGAGGTTGCCGTCGTCGGCGCGATAATTCAGGCGCACCGCATGGGCCTTGATGGTGATGCCGCGCTCGCGTTCGAGGTCCATGGTATCGAGCACCTGTTCCATCATTTCGCGCTGCGAAAGCGCGCCGGTCGCCTCCAGGAGGCGGTCGGCCAGCGTCGACTTGCCGTGGTCGATATGCGCAATGATAGAGAAATTGCGGATGAATTCGCGATCCATGCGATGTGGGGGTGCTCTGTAGAACGATTATCCCACAGAGCGGGCGGGCGGGCTCAGCAGCACCCCGCGGTGACGTTTCAGCTATAATGGCGTGGTTCCCAGCACCGGTACTGCGTGAAGTCGCGAAACTGGGCGTCCGCCACATCGTGGCGATGATGGCATCGCGCTAAAGCGGTCACTTTCGCGGCAGGCCGGCCAGCACGCGATCCGTGGCCGCATCGAGCCCGGACGCCGCGCCGCACAGTTTCTGGCTAGCCGCCCACAACTCTTCCGCCAGCGAAAGATCGGACTCGGCGGCACTGTCATACGACCGGCGGGCCGGATGCCGGGCCAGCGACTGGCGTGCTGTGTCCGCCCAGGTCCGAAACGACTGAGCGTCCGCGGGCTGGCCGATCTTCGGAAGGCATTGCTCCGCCCTGGCAAGGGCCGCTTGGAGCAGCGCCGCGCTGCGCCGATATCGCTCCGCCGGACCGATCCCGCGAACGGCCGGATCCAATTCCAGAATCCGCTCGCAGAGCGCCAGTTGCTGGTTGGTTGTTTCATCGGACGGGTTCAACCGCAAAGCGTTGCGAAAGGCATCGCGCGCGGCCACGTACTGATCTTCGGCGAATTCGGCCGCTCCCAGCCCGGAGTAGGCTTCCGCATCGCGATTGTTTTCGCGCGCCAGGCCATGGAATACGTCCGCCGATTGTCCCGGTGCTCCGTAATCGAGCAATAGCCGCCCGGCGCGCTTCCTGGCGGCGGTATCGTTGGGAACACGATCGATTATCGCGAGCAACTCCGCCGTTGCCTGGGTTCTCAACGCCGCCTTTGTCAGGAAGGCGGCCAGCTCAAAACGAGCCTGCACTTGGTTGGCGGCCTGATTGGCCGGCCAGGAGCCGTAGATGGCGCGATGGTAACAGGTGACGGCGTCCGCTGTTCTCCCTTGTTGAGCCGCGATCCTGGCCAGCCCGAGATTGGCGGAGCCGTTGGTGGGGTCCCGCCGCAGCACCTCCTCCAGGTACACGGAGGCTTCCTCGAAGCGGCCGGTGTTCACCAGGGTGAGGCCCAGGGCAAGCCGGTAGGCGCGGTTGACGGGTGACACGGAAAGCGCGTTTCGAAACTGCTCCACGGCTTCCTGATTGCGATCGTGCAGGACCAGGTCGTTGCCCGCCTTAAAGTACCGATCGGCCCTGGCCGCACGCTCGGAACGGTAGTAATAATTCAGGAAACCCACCAGCAACAGCGCTCCGAGCGTGGCGGCGATCAGGCCCGGTAAGAACGCGCCCGAGCGGCGAGTCACTGAATGCGCCGGTTCGGGAGCCGCTTCTTCCGCCTCGGTCACACCATAGGCGTGCAGGATGCCATTGAGAGAGACCACGCCCCGCAGGTTGCGAAGGTTAGTCCGGCTCACCACCGGCAGCACGTTCAGCTTGGCTTGCGCCATGTGTCTCAAGGCCGCATCGAGCGGCTGATCCACGTGCAAGTGAGGAAAATTCTGCGCCGTGAGCGGCCCGCTGAAATCGTAGCTTGGCAGGATTTCGGCCAGCGTCCAGTTGCCGTGCCCCTCCGACACGTGCTTCTGCAATCGAGCCAGGGACGCCATGCCCAGGAGGCCGTGTTCGCCCACGACCGGGGCGGCATTGCGCTCTTCGTCGAGAGACCTGGCCGCGTCCTCCACCGTGGCGCTGCCGGAAAAAACGTGTTCGGCGGGAGTCAAGGCGGCCCAGACGACCGGCATCCCCTGGCGGTCCCGGGCTCCGGCGGGCAGGTGAATGCCATCCTGGTGCTGAAGAGCTTCATAGATCGGCTCCCGCTGCAGACGTTGTGAGATATAGAAGCTGATGAGGTTGGAAATCATGAGCGGCACGATGATCGAGTAATCGCGCGTCATCTCGAAGATCATGATTACGGAAGTGAGCGGAACGCGGACGATGCCCGCGAATGCGACGCCCATTCCCACCAGCGCGTACGCGCCGACGCTGCCGGTATAATCCGGCAGCAGGTGGTGAGCTACGCTGCCCGCCGCACCGCCCATCATGGCTCCAATGAAAAGGCTGGGGCCGAAGATGCCGCCCGCATTGCCCGTGCCGTAACAGGATGCGGTGGCGATGAGCTTGAGCGGCACCAGCAGGGCCATGAGTCCCAGCGCCATCTGGCCGTTTAATGCCAGGCTGACATTGCCATAACCGACGCCCAGGACCTGCGGCACAAACCATCCCATCACGCCCACCAGCAAGCCGCCCACCGCCGGCTGCAGCCACTCGCTCCACTTGGGCAACTGCGTAAAGCGCCGCCGGATAAAGAGCAGCAGCTTGACGAAGCAGACCGAAACGATGCCGCCGACAACCCCCAAGGCGGCATAGAAGAGGAACTCGACGGGGTGGATGAGTTGATAGGCGGGGACGTGAAACAGCGGTTCGTCGCCGAGGAGCAGGTGGAGAACGATCCACGAGGTGGCCGAGCTCAGCACGACGGAACCCAGCACCGGCGCGTGGAGATCGCCCATCACCTCCTCGAGCGTGAAGAGGACTGCCGCGACGGGCGTGTTGAAGGCAGCCGCCAGGGCCGCGGCAGCTCCGATGGGCACCAGCGCCCGGATCCGTTCCGGTCCCAGTCCCAGCCGCCGGCCGAGGACCGATGCCAGACCCGATCCAACCTGGACCGACGGGCCTTCGCGGCCGAGCGCGATGCCGGATGCCAGCGAGACCGAACAGCAGAAGAATTTCCCCACCACTGTCCGAAAAGCGATGAAGCCGTCGCGGAGGAACAATGCGGCCTTGGTCTGCGGGATGCCGCTGCCACGCGCGTTGGGGAAATAGCGGGAGAGCAGATACCCGGTGAACAGAGCGCCGGCGACCGGGATCACCAGCCGCCGCCAGGCCGCGCCGCCCGCCGGGTACATCCGGGAACCGAGATTCTCAGTGACGTAGATGAAGGCCGCGACCACCAGGCCGACCACGGCTCCGATGATCAGAGTCAGGACGAGGATGACTTTATCTTCGTGGTGGTGAAGCCATTCAGGGTCCGACCAGTTCTTCAGACGGCGTTTCCAGGTGGAGTGTGACTGGGGCGAGGGCATGTCCGCAGAGATTCCCACGACTTACTGTTCAGGTTAGCAAACGGGGCGCGATGCGAAGCGGCGTGCGCCGTCGGCCGACAGCCACGGGTGTGTGGGGTCGAGAATCCGAAACGCGGCCAGTTTCACGCGATCGTTCACAAAGAGCCAGGCCAATGCGTAGCCCCACACCACCAGCGCCCACCTCCAACCGATTGGAGTCATAAAGAGTCCGTAGACCGCGATCAGGGTCGCCAAAATTTGCGTACCGACCACCGCCAGGAGCAGCACCCGAGCGGGACGCATGGACCAAAAGGGCCCGCGAGTTCGTGTGACGAAGATCGTCAGGTGTCCCGCAACCGAGAGCTTCAAGTACATGAGCGATTGAATCACGTCACGGGTCAGGTGAAATACGCGCTCTCCGAGATAAAACAGTCCGAAAGAAGCGATTACGCCGGCGACGCCCAGCGCGGTCGCGATGCCGAGCACATTACGCATGTTCCAAGACTCCGGCTGGTCGGAGTAGCGCACCTTGTCATAGGCGATCGACAGAATCGCGCCATCGTTGAGCAATGCCAGCAGCACGATCATGACGGCCGTCACGGGATAGAAGTTGAAAACCAGAATCGACAGCGTCATGAACAGCAGTACGCGAATCGTCTCGGCAATCCGGTACGTCGCGTAGCTGTTCATCCGCTGGAAGATCTTGCGGCTCTCCTTGATCGCGTCGATGATCACCGACAGGCCCGGCGTCAGCAAAACGATGTCCGCCGCCGCCCGGGCCGCGTCCGTCGCGCCCGACACGGCGATGCCCGCGTCCGCCTTCTTCAACGCCGGCGCATCGTTCACCCCGTCGCCGGTCATTCCGACGATGTGATGGCGCCGCTGCAAGACATCCACGATGTGAAACTTGTGTTCGGGAAACACTTGGGCGAAGCCGTCCGCGTTCTCGATAGACTCCGCCAACCGCGCGCTCTCATGGTGGCGGGTATCGCCGAAGCCGCTGGCATCGAGGATGTTCTTGCCCAACCCCAGTTGTCCAGCGGTTTCCCGGGCGATGGCCAACTGATCGCCCGTGACCATCTTCACGCTCACGCCCATCTGCCGCGCGGTGGCGATGGTCGCTTTGGAATCCTCGCGGGGTGGATCGAAGAGCGGGAGGACGCCCAGAAACTGCCATTGCCCCTGCGCGTCCGACCGCGCCACGCCCAATGAACGGAAGCCTCGCGTAGCGAATTCGTCGATGGCTTTCTCGACCACGGGGTTTACCTGCGCGGCATTGGCCGCCAGTTCCAAGATCACCTGCGGCGCGCCCTTCGTCACCTTGAACGTGTGCCCGTCGGCGGTCTTAACGGTGGCCTCGGTGCGCTTGTGCACCGGGTCAAAGGGCTGGTAGTGGACCACCTGGTAGCCCTCCAAAGCTTGATCGTTCTTCAGACCGCTTAGCACAGCCAGGTCGATGGTGTCCTGGTCTCCCGCGCGCGATGCCAGCGCGGCACTGAGAATGACCTGCTCAGGTGCGATGCCGTCCACGCGGAACGGCTCGCCCAGCGTTAACTTGTTCTGGGTCAGAGTGCCGGTCTTGTCCGCACACAGCACGTCCATGCCCGCCAGTTCCTCGATGGCCGCCAGTCGGCTAACAATCGCCTGTTTCGCTGCCAGCACGCGCGCCCCCACGGCCATCGTTACCGACAGCACCGTGGGCATCGCCACGGGGATCGCGGCAACAGTCAGCACCAGAGCGAACTGCAACGTTGTGGTCATGCGGTCGCCCCGGAAAAGGGCCACGCCCAGAATCAAGGCCACCAGCACTACCGCCAGCACGATCAGGTAGTCGCCGATCTTTAACACGGCGCGTTGGAAATGGCTGACGGTGTGCGCTTCCTGCACCAGTTGTGCGGTCTTCCCGAAGTAGGTGTTCTGGCCCGTCCCATAGACCAGTGCATCAGTCCCGCCTTGACGGACAATCGAGCCCGAGTAGATCGTTTCGCCGGACTTGCGCGTGACAGGCAGCGACTCACCGGTCAACGCGGACTGGTCCACTTCCATGGGGTCGCCCTCCAACAGACGGGCGTCCGCCGGCACGATGTCCCCGAGACGAACGCGAATGACGTCTCCCGGCACCAGTTCCCGCGCAGCGACGGAACCCCACTTCCCGTCGCGCCGGATGCGAGCCCGAATCGCCAGCTTGGCCTTCAGCGCGGCGATGGCGTTACCGGCCTGGTATTCCTCCCAGAAACCGACCGCGGCGTTGGCCAATAGCAGAACAAGGATGATGAAAAAGTCCGGCCAGTGCCGCACCAGCGCGGACAGGATCACGGCCGCTTCGATCATCCATGGGATCGGACCCCAAAAATAGCTCAAAAACTTCAGGAACGGATTGGTCTTCTTTTCTTCGATCTCGTTAGGCCCATATTGGGCAAGCCGTTTCTGCGCCTCGACCTGACTGAGGCCATCCGGCGACGACCCCAGTTTTGCCTGCAATTCCGGCAAGGGCAGGGATTTCAGATCTTCGTTCGCATCAGGCTTCGATTCGGGAGCCTCGGCCTGGTGGGCTATGGGTTTCATTTGCTCCTTTGCGTTGTTCGCGGCCGAAGCGGCTACGCTTCACCTAACCACTTCCGCGCCTCAGCGGCGTCGGCGTGATCGAAGTATCCGATCGTGGCTTTCGTGAACGGCTTGCAGAACGTGGCCATGCCGTGCTGCCACTTCTTTTCCCCGAC
>PLMF01000101.1 GCA_003142355.1 Bryobacterales bacterium | reverse complement strand
CTTATCATGGATGTCACCGGGTTGTCCGTTCCGTCTGTCACCGGGTTTTGTCCACCGCGTTCCTCCGCCTCACCACGTATAATCGAGAATAGAGCCGTTCTATGCGAAAGCCCTTGCTCTACGGGTTCGCCATCGTGGCGCTGGTATTGTCCGTGGCGCTGGTGGTGTGGCAGGGGTCTTTCAATCCGTGGCAGTTCGGCCCGTCGGACCCCTACCAGACGTTCATTTTCTGGGCCACCTCGAGCCTCATCTTCGTCCTCATGGTGACGCTCGGGTTCATTCTGTTCCGCGAAAGCGTCAAGCTCTACGTCGAGCGGCAGAGCAACCGCGAAGGCTCGCGCATCAAGACCAAGCTGGTGGTGGGCGCGCTCACCCTGAGTTTCCTTCCGGTCTTCTTCCTGGTTCTGTTCAGCTACGAAGTGCTCAATCACAGCCTGGAGGCGTGGTTCCGAAAACCCGCCGACAACGAGGTGCAGCTTTTCGTGGAGGCCTCCGTCCTGCTCCAGCGCGAGATGCAGGACGAAGTCAACACGCAGGCCGAGCTGCTGGCCGCGCAGCCGGAGACGCTTCAACTTCTGGCGGATGGGGTGCGTACGCCGGGGTTCCTCGATCGTTTCTTGAAGAGCCAGGAGTTGGTGTCGGCTGCCATCCTTCCGGCGCTGGGCGATGCGCCGCTGGACTCCTCGGGACCGTCCACCGCGCGGCCTGGCGACGTCACTGCCCATCGGCCGGTCACGAGCGGCGGAAAAACCATCGGCTATGTGGCGCTGGCTTCCCGGCTCCCGCTGGACGTGGCGCGGCAAACGGCGGCCATCGAAAAATACAACCAACAATGGCGTGAGATCCGCAAGGGCAGCAAGAATTTCAAGCTATTTTACGTGATGCTGATGGCGGTGATCACGCTCTTCGTGCTGTTCGTGGCCACCTGGATCGCCCTGTTTCTGTCCAAGCAGATCAGCATTCCCATCGCCGCGCTGCTGGATGCGGCGCGCGAAGTGCGCCGCGGCAACCTCAAGCACCGGGTGCAGGTGCGCGCCACCGACGAGCTGGCTTCGCTGGTGCGCGGCTTCAACCAAATGACCCAGGAACTCGAAACCAGCAACCTGGAGCTCGACCGCCGCCGCCGCTTCACCGAGGCCATCCTCGAAAGCATCCCCACGGGGGTCATTTCGATTGGCGCCGACGGCTCCATCCAGCGGGTAAACCAGGCGCTATCCAAGATTTTTCCGGCCGAACAGGCGGCCCGCGCCACGCGCCTCGAGGACCTGTTCTCGCGCGAGGACACGGCCGAAATCAAGTACCTCATGAAGCGCGCGCGCCGCACCGGGGTGGCTTCGCGCCAGCTCGAGCTGCGCACGGAGAACCGCAAGCTGCATCTCGCGGTCACGGTTTCGGCGCTCGAAGAGAAGCTCACCTCGGGGTTCGTGGTGGTGCTGGAAGACACCAGTGAGCTGCTGCGCGCGCAGAAGGCCGACGCCTGGCACGAGGTGGCCCGCCGCGTAGCCCACGAGATCAAGAACCCGCTGACTCCCATCGCGCTTTCCGCCGAGCGCATCGGCCGGCAGCTCGACCGCCTCGATCTGCCGCCGGGCGCCGCGCGCATCGTGCACGAGTGCGCCGCCACCATCTCGAAATCGGTGGAATCGGTGAAAACGCTGGTGGACGAATTCTCGCAATACGCGCGCTTCCCCTCCGCCCAGCCGGTGCGTTCCGACCTGAACCAGGTGGTGACCGGCGCGCTGGCGGTTTTCCACGGGCGTCTGGACGGCATTTCCATCGAAACCAGCTTCGGCGCGGGGTTGCCGCCGGTGAACCTGGACCGCGAGCAGTTCGAGCGCGCGGTGGTGAACCTGGTGGACAACGCCGCCGAAGCCATGCAGGAATCGCTGGTGAAGAAGCTCTATATCGCCACCCAGCCGGGCGCCGCCGAGACGGTCGAGCTGGTGGTGGCCGATTCGGGCTGCGGCGTCAGCCCCGATGAAAAGGAAAAACTCTTCCTGCCCTATTTTTCGACCAAGAATCGCGGCACCGGCCTGGGTCTCGCCATCGTGAGCCACATTGTGGCCGAGCACAACGGCACCATCCGCGTCGAGGACAATCGGCCGGCAGGCGCGCGCTTTACGGTCGAGATCCCCGCGCTTCTCGATGCCGAGCCGGCCGAGACCGGGGCGCACCCAGCCGCGGCCAACGTATGAAGCAGCGGCGCATTCTGGTAGTCGACGACGAGCCCGGCATCCGCCAGTCCTTGAGCGGCGTTCTCGAGGATGAAGGCTACCACGTCGAGGCCGTCGAGAGCGGGGAGGCCTGTCTGGCGGCGCTACCGGGCGCGGATTTCGAGCTGGTCCTGCTGGATATCTGGCTGCCCGGCGTGGACGGCATGGAGGTGCTGGCGCGCATCCAGGAGATTCCCTTCTCCGAGCGGCCGGTGGTGGTGGTGATTTCCGGCCACGGCAGCATCGAAGCCGCCGTAAGAGCCACCAAGCTGGGCGCGTTCGATTTTCTGGAAAAGCCTCTCTCCATCGGCAAGGTCCTGGTGGTGGTGAAGAACGCACTGGCCCACCGCGCACTGTCGATTGAGAACAGCCAGCTCAAGGCGGACAGCGGNNATGGCCGGCACCAATGGCCGCGTGCTCATCTACGGCGAAAGCGGCACCGGCAAGGAGCTGGTGGCCCACGCCATGCACGCGCTCAGCCCGCGCGCGGCCCAGCCGTTCGTCGAGGTGAACTGCGCCGCCATCCCCGAGGAGCTGATCGAGAGCGAGCTGTTCGGCCACATCAAGGGCAGCTTCACCAGCGCCCACGAAACCAAGATCGGCAAGTTCCAGAAAGCCGACGGCGGCACGCTCTTCCTGGACGAAGTGGGCGACATGAGCCTGCGCACCCAGTCCAAGGTGCTGCGCGTGCTGGAAGAGCAGCGCTTCGAGCCGGTGGGCGCGGCCGAATCCATGCAAGTGGACGTGCGCGTGGTGGCGGCCACCAACAAGCACCTGGAGGAGGAGATCGACCACGGCAATTTCCGCGAGGACCTGTTCTACCGCCTCAACGTCATCCCCTTCTTCGTGCCGCCGCTGCGCGACCGGCGTGAAGACATCCCGCTCCTGGCCGATCATTTCCTGCGCGAATTCACCACCGCTTACGGCCGCAAGCCGAAAGAGCTCACCGTGGAAGCCTACGACGTGCTGAGCCAGTATCACTGGCCGGGCAACGTGCGCGAGCTGAAGAACCTGATCGAGCGCATCGTGATTCTCAACCCCCAAGTGCGGGTGGACGCGCGCCACATCCCGCTCGCCGCCGTGCGCCGGCAGGCGGACCGCGCCACCGGCCGCTTCGGAAGCCTGCAGGAAGTGAGGGAAGCCGCCGAGCGGGAGTACATCCTCAAGAAGCTGGAAGAGACCAGCGGCAACGTGACCCGCACCGCCGAGCTGCTCGGCCTGGAGCGCAGCAACCTGTACCGGAAAATGAAGGCGCTGGGCATCGGGCCGAAAGAATGAATCCCCGGTGCTAAATTTCGCATCACCCATCTGTATGAACAAACTCCTTCTCACGGGTATGGTTATGACAGCATCCCTCTTCGGAGCATCCAACGTGCATGAGTTCACTTTGAACTCGATTGATGGCAAACCGGCCCCCCTTTCGGCATATCGGGGGAAGGTCGTGCTGATTGTCAATGTGGCCAGCAGGTGCGGATTCACGCCGCAGTACGCCGGGCTGGAAGCGCTCTACGAAAAGTACAAGGACCGTGGGTTCGTGATTCTCGGGTTCCCGGCCAACAATTTCGGCGGCCAGGAGCCGGGAACCAACGAAGAGATCAAGACGTTCTGCAGCAGCAAGTACAACGTGACTTTCCCCATGTACTCGAAGATCTCGGTGAAGGGCGACGACCAAGCGCCGCTGTATCGGTTCCTCACCGACCAGCAGGCGAATCCCGCCACCGGCGGGGAGATCCAGTGGAATTTCACCAAGTTCCTGGTGGACAAGAACGGCAAGGTGGCAGCCCGCTTCGAGCCCAAGGTGACGCCGGAATCGCCGGGTGTCGCCGGCGCCATCGAGAAAGCGCTGCGGTAAGCCTGAAGTACAGGGGGCGATTCGAGCAGCGGTGACGCACAATCACTCCTGTGAAGAAACCGCCCATTTCTACGCACCCGCCGCGCATGCTCTAATAGAAGCTTACAGCTCTTCCATGCTCGGTACCCATATGCTTCGTCTGTCTCGCTTGGGGTTATTGGTGTGCGCCGCTTCCGTGCTGGCCGCAGCGGGTGGGCCTTCCCGTCCCGACGCCGCGCTGTCGCAGGCCAAAGCGGCGCTGGGGCGACTGCCGCTGCGCTTCGAAGCCAACCGGGGCCAGTGGGACCCGGCCGTGCGCTACGCCGCGCGCGCCAATGGCTATGCCTTGCTTCTAACCGCCGCCGGTCCCGTGGTTTCCTTTCCGGATTCCGAGCGTGTGGACATCCGGTTGCTGAATTCCAATCGGGCCGCCCGGATCGAAGCGCTCGACCAGCTTCCTTCCCACACCGACTATTTCCTGGGCAGCCGCGAGCACTGGCACACCGACATCCCCAACTACTCGCGCGTGCGCTATCGCGCCGTGTATCCAGGCATCGACGTGGTTTACTACGGGAACCCCAGCCGCCTGGAATATGACTTCGTGCTCCAGCCCGGCGCCGACCCTGGCGCCATCCGCTTGAAATTCCGCGGGGCCGGCCATCTCACGATCACGGCGGAAGGCGATTTGGCCTTCGCATCGGCCGGTGCGCGGATGGTGCAAGAGAAACCGCTGATCTATCAGGAGGACGGGCGGAGCGGGACCCGCCGCCAGGTGCAGGGGCGCTACGTGCCGATGGGGCGGAACGTGGTGGGGATCCGCCTCGAGCACTATGACCGCTCCCAGCCGCTGGTGATCGATCCCACATTGATCTATTCCACTTTCATGGGAGGCTCGGGGAGCGACCAGATCACGGCGGCGCAGCTCGATTCCGTCGGTCATCTGTACGTGGCGGGTTCCACCGCCACCAGCGACCTCGTGGCCACCACCAATACCTACCAAGCCGCCAACGCCGGCTGGACCAATATTTTCGTGGCCGTCATCGACACCACTCCCGGCAATGGTTTCCCGATCCTCTATTTCAGCTACGCCGGCGGGACGGGCACAGACATTCCGCTGGCCATGGTTCTGGACTCGTCGCATAACATTTACCTGACCGGAACCACCGATTCGACGGATTTTCCGACCGCCGGCAGCGCAGTCCAAACCGCGGGGGCGGGCTCCAGTATCGTCTCGGGCTTCGTGTTGGAGTTGAATCCCGGGCTTTCCTCCGGCACCAGCAGTCTGGTGTACGCCACCTACCTGGGCGGCACCACCGGAAATCAGAGTGCCAACGGCATTGCGCTGGACTCGGGAGGGAATATCTACGTCATCGGCACCACCAAATCCACCGACTTTCCGGTGACGTCGAGCGCCTATCAGTCGGCGCTGAACGGATTGCAGGACGCCTTTCTGTGCGAGATCAATCCGGCCTCGAGCACGCTGGCCTATGCCACGTATTTGGGTGGCGAGCTGGAAGACGATGGCCGGGGCATTGCCATAGCGTCCAACGGCCAAGTGTACTTCGCGGCCAATACCAACTCCACCCAGTTTCCACTGGCCGGCGCAGCCTACGGGAGCAGCCTGGCAGGCAACTATGACATCATAATCGGCGCCATGGACATGACCCAGTCGGGAAGCGGCTCGCTGGTGTACGCCACCTACTTCGGCGGTTCGGACAACGACGTAGTGCGCAAGCTGGCGCTCGACGCCAACGGCAACCTGCTGTTGACGGGCTATACCCTTTCCTCCGATTTCCCGGTTACGTGGGATGCCTTCCAGCCGGCCTACGGTGGCAACGGCGATGCCTTCGTCCTGGTGGTGAACCCGAGGAATCCGGCGTTCCTGCTGTACTCCAGCTATCTGGGCGGAGCCGACGGCGAGGTCGGCAACGATATCGCGGCGGATAACTCCGGCTTCCTGTACGTCACCGGCTACACCATATCGCCGAATTTTCCGACCACGGCGGACGCGCCGCAACCGGCATGGGGGCCAGCCATCGACATCTTCGTTACCAAGCTGCAGCGGGGTGTGGCGGGCCTTTCCGGCCTGATGTGGTCGACGTATTTCAGCCGCGGCATTGCCAACTCGGGTTTGGCTCTGGTGGTGGGAGGGGACGGAACCGTTTACGTGGCCGGATATGCGGGAGGCCAGTTTTCGGAAACCGCCGGAGCGCCGCAGGGGTTCGGTGGCGGTTACAGCGACGGTTTCATCCTGGTGATGTCGCAGCCCTAGGCGTGTTCTAATGAAGAATCACCGTTTCTCGATGTCCACCTCAGCCATGCCTGGAAATTTTCGCTTTGCCATATTTTTGTGTGCTCTGACACTGGCCGCGGCGCCGCGCGAAGCAGCCGTATCGCAGGCCAGGGCGGCGCTGGCCCAGACGCCCCTGCGTTTCGAGGCCAACCAGGGCCAGTGGGACCCGGCAGTGCTTTACGCCGTGCGGTCGGGCGGCTACGATCTGACGTTCACCGCGCGCGGGCCGGCCCTGACCCTAGCCGGCTCCCATCGGGTCGATATCTCGCTGCCGAATTCCAATCCGGCGCCCGCCATCGAAGCCATCGGCAAGCTGCCCACGCGCACCGACTATTTCGTAGGGGCCAGGGAGCACTGGCGCACCAACATCGCGAACTACTCGCGGATCCGTTATGGCGCGGTCTACCCTGGGGTGGATGTGGTCTACTACGGACGGCAGAACCAGTTGGAGTTCGACTTCGTGCTGCAGCCTGGCGCCGATCCGCAGGCGATTCGCCTAAAGTTCCAGGGGGCCCGGCATCTCAGCATCACATCCGAGGGCGATCTGGCGTTCGAATTCGGAAACGGGCGCATGCTGCAGAAGAAGCCGCTGATTTACCAGGAAGACCCGCTGACCGCGACCCGCCGCGAAATTCGAGGCCGCTATGTGCGGGTGGCGCGAAACGTCGTGGGGCTTCGCGTGGATGGCTATGATCGCAAGCAGCCGCTGGTGATCGACCCGACCCTGGTGTATTGCAGTTACCTGGGGGGCGCCGGCAGCGACCAGATCAACGCCGTGCAAGTGGATTCGCAAGGCCATCTCTATGTGGCGGGCTCCACGACTACCGGAGACCTGCTGGCCACCAATGGCGCATATTCCGCCCTCTTTAACGGTACGACCAACATTTTTGTGGCGATCATCGACATCACTCCAGGCAGCGGTTACCCCCTCCTCTATCTCACTTATATCGGTGGAGGGGGCTCGGACATTCCGCTGTCGATGGCTGTGGACGCGGAGGAGAACGTCTATCTAACCGGGACTACCACCTCGACCAGTTTCCCCATGACCGTCAATGCCGTGCAGACCACGGGAGCCGGCAGCGTGGTGGCCGCCTTCGTATTGGAGCTGAATCCGTTTGGCATGTCCGGCGGCGTTTCGCTGGTGTATTCGACTTTTCTGGGCGGCACCACGGGAGACACTTCCGGCGACGGCATTGCGGTGGATCGGAAGGGGCTGATCTACGTGATCGGCAGCACCAAGGCCACCGACTTCCCGCTCACCGATAGCGCCTACATGAGCACTACCTGGGGACCGCAGGACGCCTTCCTGTGCCAGATCGATCCCAACGCCGGCGCACTGAACTACTCCACCTACCTCGGCGGCGAACTGACGGATCAAGGCCGCGCCATCGCGGTGGCCCCCAACGGCCTGGTTTACTTTGCGGTTTCCACGGACTCCACCGAGTTCCCGATGGCGGGCTATGCTTACAGCTACACCTTGAAGTCGCCTTACGGCTCGGTCATTGGCGTAATGGACATGACCAAAGTGGGAGCGGATTCGCTGGTGTACGCGACCTACTTCGGTGGTTCGGACATACAGGACGTGCGCGGAATTGCATTCGACGCCGCCGGCAACCTGCTGGTGACGGGCTATACCCTGGCGACGGATTTTCCGGTCACGCCGGATGCCGCCCAGCCTAAACCGGGAGGCAATGGCGACGCGTTTGTGTCGGTGGTCAACCCCATGGACTGGTCGCATTTTCTGGTGTACTCCACCTACCTGGGCGGTTCGCAAGGAGAGGCGGCATATGGCATCGCGGGCGACAGCGCAGGCAACATCTACGTCACCGGATACACGCTTTCGCCGGACTTTCCGACCACCAGCGACGCGATCGAGCCGCAATGGGGCGGCGGCATCGACTTGTTCCTCACCAAACTGAAGCCCGGCATCCCGGGGCCGGCCGGCCTCAAATCCTCGACCTATATCGGCCAGAAGGGCGTTTATTCACCCAGTGGCCTGGTGCTGGGGCGCGATGGAACCATCTATGTGGTCGGCTGGGGCGGCGTCGGCCTGCCGAGTACCGGCGATGCGCTCCAGGGCTTCGGCGGAGGCGTGCGCGACGGCTTCCTCATGGTGCTGGGCAAATAGGCCAAAAGCGCTACGCATCGGCGTCCGCACCAACAGCCCGTACTCGATTGTCACCGCTGACGGAGGGGTGTCGGGTATCGCCGTGGGGGTGACAGAGGAAAGCTCTGCCCAAGATCGGCTGGCAGGCGGCACCGCCTGCCCCACCTTCACAGCCTGGCGCCACACCAGGCGCAGTGAGACCAGCCGGGTTGGCCGGCGCGGTGGCACTGCGAGCACGCCGGCAGTATGCTGGCGCCGCAACCGGGGCAGAAGGCGTGGCCCTGTTGCGCCCGTGAGCCGCACTTCGAGCAGTAGCCGGGAATCGGGTCGCGGAGAATAAAATAGAGGATCACCCCGATGCCGTTGGGGATGAAAATCGCCAGCAGCGTCCACAGCACGTAGCGCATGCCGCGGAGGCGGGCGTCGCCGTAGACGTAACCGATCAACAACGTCCAGGCCGCCAGGGCGAGTGGCGGGATGACGGGCAGCAGGATGCGGACCACCAGGGGCAAGTTGCCTTCCCAGGGGATGATCCAGATCATCAGCAGAAACATCGCCAGAAGAATGATGGAAGCAATCACCCAGGCGGTGAGTGGAATTACCTGCTTGCGTTGCGAAACGGGTGTCATAGTAGGCTCCTTTCAAGACGGCGGCGGGAAGCGAACATAACGGCCACCGTTCCGGCCGCCAGGTACGCGGGAACGGTGGTCAGCACCAGCCACGCCAGCCAGCCGGCGCTGCCGGCGAGAAACCGGTAGAGGCCCCAGGTGGTCAAAGCCGCCATCCAGGCAAACAGGCCCGCGCCCACGGCCAGGAGTGCGCCGTGGCGGAGGCCGGCTGGAGCCGCCAATTCCGCGGCTACGCGCGCCTCGGTGCGGGCCAGCAGGTCCGGAGGCGCCATGGGCGCGGGCAAGCGGCCCAAATCGGCGGAGACGGCGGCCAGATCGTCGAGCGCCGTGGCACACTCGGCGCACTGGTGGACGTGCTGGCGCACACGGCCCTCATCGGCGGCATCCAGAACGCCGGCCGCGCTCAGCGCCAGCAGTTGGCGGATGGTCTCATGCGTGGTCATATCAAGTCTTCCTTGTGATAGCGCGCGGTCATTTTCTCCCTCAAGGTTTCGAGCGCGCGCTGCACGCGGCTTTTCACGGTGGAAAGCGGCGCGTGCGTCACTTCGGCGATTTCTTCGAGCTTCATGCCTTCTTCAAACCGCAGGGTGAGGACTTCCCGGTAGGGGGCGGAAAGTCCCGCCATTTCCGAGGCCAGGATGGCCGTGCGCTCGGAAGCCATGGCGGCGGAGAGAGCGTCCGGCTCCGCGGCGGCGCGGTCGTACGCCGATTCTTCGAGGCTTTCGCCGGCCTTGCGACGCAGCAGATCCATGGCGGCGTTGTGGGCGATGGCGAACAGCCAGGTGTCGAAGCTGCGGCGCGAATCGTAGCGGTCCAATTGGCGCACCACGTTGAGCCAGGTCTGCTGGAACAGGTCGTCGGCGGCGGCCGGCTCCCTCACCAGCCGCCGCAAGTAACGGTAGAGACGATGCTGGTACCGGCCCACGACACACGCCAGAGCGGCGGAGTCGCGGCACCGCAACCGAGCGATCTCGTCGGGTTCCGTCACGGGCACGTCCTCGAAGATGGCAGCTTGGTAAATCATAACCGCACTCGGGTATACGTGGCAGGCGGCAAAAAAGACGCACGCGGTGTTAACATGAGGAACTATTCTGTAGCCGGTTATGGACCACATCCTCTCGATTGTCCTGTTTACGCCCCTGATTGGCCTGTTGCTGCTGCTGTTCATTCCCTCGTCGAATCCGCGCGCCATCAAGTTGTGGGCCAACGCGGCCTCTTTCGCGGGCTTTCTGGTTTCCCTCCCGCTGGTCTTCGCCTTCGACCGCACGAAGGACTTTCAATTCGTCGAGAAGGCCCCCTGGATTCCCACCCTGGGCGCTACCTACCACATCGGCATCGACGGGCTGGGANNTGGAACGCCATCCACGACCGGCTTAAGGAGTACTACTGCTTCTTCCTGCTGCTGCAAACCGCCATGCTGGGCGTTTTCATGGCGCTCGATTTCCTGCTGTTCTTCGTCTTCTGGGAAACCGTGCTGGTGCCCATGTACTTCATCATCGCCATCTGGGGCGGGCCGCGCAGAGGTTACGCGGCCATCAAGTTCATCATTTACACGCTCATCGGCTCGGTGCTGATGTTTCTGGGCATCCTCACGCTGTACTTCCAGCACTACATGCAGTTCCAGGTATACAGCTTCGATATCGTCGACCTGATGCGGACCCAGGTCTCCGCTGGCGTCCAATGGTGGGTCTTCTGGGCCTTCTTCGTGGGCTTCGCGGTGAAGGTGCCGATGTTCCCGTTCCACACCTGGCTGCCGGATGCGCACGTCGAGGCGCCCACCGCCGGGTCCGTGATTCTGGCCAGCGTTCTGCTGAAGATGGGGACGTACGGTTTCCTGCGCTTCTCGGTGCCGCTGCTGCCGGATGCCGCCAAGGACCACACCATCGTCACCGTGATGGCGGTTCTTTCCATCATCGGAATCGT
>PLMF01000150.1:6305-9511 GCA_003142355.1 Bryobacterales bacterium | reverse complement strand
GATCAATGCCGTGCTCCGAACTTTCATGGATGCAAATCTGGCATCCGGGCGGGGTTGACCGCGAGCCGATCCCCTCACCCTTCCTGGTTCACCATCTGGATCAGCGCCTGAATATAGCCGAAGCAGTAGGCAAACGCCTGCTGTCCGCCGGTATCCCCGGTGATCCTCGGTACGTGGTCGGGCATCAGCAGCCCGTCGTAGCCCACCTCTTTGTACGTCCGGATCGCCCGTATGAAATCCACATCGCCGTTGTCCGGGAAGGTCTCTTGGAAGTTCAGGAAACCGCCCTTGATGTTCCGGAAATGCACGTTGAAGATTCTGCCGCGCGAGCCGAAATACCGGATCACGTCGTAGATCTCTTCGCCGGGCTTCTTCAGCATTTCCGAAACCGTGCCCTGGCAGAAGTTCAGGCCGTGATACGGGCTGGGACTCAGCGCGATGAATCGCTTCAGCCCGTCCACGCTGCCGAGCACGCGGTGAACGCCGCGAAAGCCCTGCGGCTCGGGCATGGCGGGGTCGTGTGGATGGCAGGCCAGCCGCACCTTGTGCTCCTCCGCCACGGGCATCACCCGCTTCACGAAATAGCCGATGCGCTCCCACGACTGCTCCGCGCTCACCAGCCCCGCTTCGGTCGGCGTGTCCCGGTTGGCCGCTTTCTCGTAGTTGAACGTGCTGTAAGTGGCGCCCCCGCGCCCCGTCGTGGATTCCGTCCGCACCACCCCCAGAATCGACATGTTGTATTTCAGCAGCGGAATGCCCGCCTGGGATGCGTTGCGGATCATCTGGCAGATGTTGTCGATCTCGCGGTCCCGCTCCGGGCTTTTGCCCAGCACGATGTTGGGATTCTCCGACCGGGTAATGTACGCCGAGCTGAGCGGCAGCGGCAGGGCCTCCAGCTTGAGGCCGAACGATTCCACGTGCTCCCTGCGGCGCCTGAGCGATTCCACCGACCAGTTCTCGTCCATCTTCGCCGAGGGCAGTTGGCCGCAAATGTAATTCACTCCCAACGCCGCCATCGCTTTCAGGATGTCGTCGCTGTCGCCGTGCTGCGTGCCGAGTTTGAGGTTGGCCTTGCGGCTCGCTGCCGGCTGGGAAGTTTGCGCCTGCGCTCCGGCCGCCGCCAGCGCACTGGCGGTGGTGTGAAGAAACTTTCTGCGATGCATAAGAACAGTTTAGCGGAGCGTCGACCGTCAGGGAGCGGTTCTTGTCCAGTCCAGCCGAGCCGCGGCCGTCAGTACCGGCCGAGTTGAATTCGTGCTGACGCTGACAGAATATTCCCGGCTCCATGCGCCAAATGAGCCATTGGCGCGCACCTGGATAAACTCTGAAATTGCCCCCGACTTTCCTCTGCCTTCGGCTTTTCACGATTCTCCGCTTCCTCTGCGCCCTCAGGTTTTGACTCTATTCTCCTGTTCTTTCCTCTGCGAAGTCTCTGTGTCTCCGCGTCTCCGCGTCGAAAAGGATTGTCCTGTTTGGTTCTGGCTCCGCCGGGTTAGGGAGCGGTCGTTCTTGTCATGGCGAAACGGCCCGAATTCATGCGATAGTAAGAGAGAGCGCAGTGCCAGGCTCCCGGTGAGGATCGTTGAAGAGGCTTCTGCTGGTTGGCACTATTTTTGTGTTCGTTTATCAGGCGCGCATTTCCGGGTCGGCGATCGGCCTTTTGAATGCCGCCAGTCGGGCTGCCGGACAGTTGCCCTCGGATTGGCAGATCAAGGTGAACCACGGCCGGCCGCAGATCTCCGTCTGTCAAGACGGCGACGGTGGGGGACCCTGCCTCCATCTCAAGAGTGTCAAAGCCTCGTTCGCACTGGAGCGCGGCGTGGACGTGAGCCCCGAGGAGATGCCGTATCTCACCTGGAGCTGGAAGGTCACCAGCCTGCCGGAAGGCGGCGATTTCCGCCGAGCCTCGACGGACGACCAGGCCGCCCAGGTGCTCGTGGCCTTCGCCGACCGGCGCATCGTCACCTACCTCTGGGACAGCACCGCCCCCAAGGGCGCCATGCAAAGCTCCAGCGAGATTCCCCTGGTGCATATTTTCGCGGTGGTGTGCCAGTCGGGCACGGCTGAAGCCAACCGCTGGGTTGCCGAAAACCATAACGTGGCCGCCGATTATCAACGGGCCTACGGTAAAGCCGCGCCGCATGTGAAGGGGTTGCGCCTCCAGATCAACTCCCAGCACACCGGCACCGTGGCGGAAAGCTACTTCGGCCAAGTCGCCTTCCGCAGCGCGCCGCTGTAATGACTCTGGTCACTGGTGGGACCGGCTTCATCGGGAGCCACCTGCTGGACAGACTGTCCGCCCTGGGCCAGCCCGCCCGCTGCCTGTTACGCCGCAAGCCTCGACCGCGCCGCTTGCCCGCCGGCATCGAAGCCGCCTACGGCGATCTCACCAGCGGCGAGGGCGTCGAGGAGGCGGTCCGCGGCGCCGATACCGTGATTCACCTGGCGGGCGTAACCAAAGCGCTGGCGGCCCGCGACTACTACACCGGCAACGTGCGCGCCACGGAAACGCTGCTGCGTGCTGTGGCCCGACGCGACATCCGCTTGGTCCATGTAAGCACGCTGGCGGCCATCGGCCCCAGCCGCGACGGCACCCCCGTGAATGAGGACGCCCAGCCACGCCCACTCACCGACTACGGCAAATCGAAACTGGAAGCCGAGCGGACGGTGCGCGCGCTGGCGCCGGGTGCCGTAATCGTCCGCCCCCCGGTGGTCTACGGCCCGCGCGATACCGACGTTTTCCAGCTTCTGCGGTCCATTTCCAAGGGTTGGATACTCGAAATCGCCGGCGGCGAGCGTTGGTTCAGCGCCATCTATGTCAGGGACCTCGTGGAGGGCCTGCTGGCGGCCACGCACGGGGCCGGCGGCCGCGCCTACTTTCTGGCGCATCCCGAGCCGGTTTCCTGGAGCGAACTGGGCGCCGCCGCCGCGCGTATCATGGCTCGCCGGCCGCGCGTCGTGCGCGTGCCGCCCAGCCTGGCGTACGCCGTGGGCCTCGGCGCCGAGGCGTGGTCGCACATCACGCGCCAACCCGGCATTATCTCCCGTGAGAAGGTGGCCGAGGCGCGCTGCCGCTGGTGGACCTGCGATACCCGGCGCGCCGCCGCCGAACTGGGCTTCGTGGCGCGGACGCCGCTGGCCACTGGCTTGGCCGAGACGCTAGCCTGGTACAAGGAGGCCGCTTGGCTGAAATACTGAGGGAAGAC
>PLMF01000150.1:4626-6263 GCA_003142355.1 Bryobacterales bacterium | reverse complement strand
AGCTGGCTCTTCCGGAACCTGTATCCGCTGCCTTACGTAGGTTTCTGTTACAAGGAAATGGCGGTGCTGATACCCGCGGTGCGGCATACCGATGCAGACCAGTGGCTGGCCGACTTGGACTTTCGCATCTGGCAGGTCCACCCCACCGTCTGGCTGGAGCGGATCCAGAGCCCGCTCCTCACGGAATTCGTGCAAACGGCCTACACGTTGTTCATCCCAGCGGTGCTGCTGGTGGCTTTACTGATCTGGATCAAACGCCCCAACCCGGAGTTCCAATATTATGCTTTTTTAATCACACTCGGGTTCCTGGCCTCCTATGTGGGGTACCTGATCGTTCCGGCGCGGGGGCCGCGATTCCTGCTAAGACATTTACAACACATACCCTTACAGGGATTGTGGCTGTTCAAGGGCATGCAGACGACGCTGGATCGCCTGGAATCCGCCTCCTATGACTGCTTTCCGAGCGGCCATACCCTACTTACCATACTGGCCTGCTGGGGCAGCCGTTTTATTTCGAAAAAGGTGTTTTGGGCCTATTTGGCCTACACTCCGTTCCTCATTTTTGCTACAGTTTATTGTCGATACCACTATACGGTTGATGTGCTGGCGGGTGCCGGGTTGGGCTTCGTCCTGATTCTGGCAACCCCCGCGATTTATAAAAAGCTATCACAAGGGGTTTGAAGATTGGGAGGAATTGAAGTCGTTGCGGTTGACAACCGGAAGACGCTGAAACAATTCGTGGAACTGCCGTATACGCTGTACCGCGACGACCCCTATTGGGTGCCTCCGTTGCGGATCGCGGTTAAGGAGTTGCTCGACCGGCGCAAGCATCCGTTCTACGCCAATGCCGAGGCCGAGTTTTACCTGGCGTGGCGGGACGGCCGCGTGGTAGGGCGGGTGGCGGCCATCCTCGACCGGAACTACAACCGCTTCCACGGTGAGAACGCGGGCTTCTTCGGGTTTTTCGAAAGTGTGAACGATGCGGACGTGGCCGGCGCCTTGCTCTCGCGCGCGCGCCAGTGGGTATTCGACCGCGGCGCGCAGATGATGCGTGGACCAGCCAACCCGTCCAGCAACTACGAATGGGGCATGTTGATCGAAGGCTTCGACTCGAGCCCTGTGGTGATGATGACCTACAACCCGAGCTACTATCCGGTCTTGATGGACCAGGTGGGACTGCGGAAGGCCAAGGATTTGTACGCCTACCTCAGCAGTACCAGCACGGTCGAGAGCAAGAAGATCGAACGGGTGGCGGACCGGGCGCTCGCGGCTAACGGGGTTCGCGTGCGTCCTATCGACATGAAGAACTACGACGCCGACGTGGAGCGCGTCTGGAACGTGTACAATTCGGCATGGAGCCGCAATTGGGGTTTCGTCCCCATGTCGCGCGAAGAGTTTCTCCTGATGGGCAAAGAGATGAAGCAGATTCTCAAGCCGGAACTGGTGCTGATCGGGGAGGTGGGTGACCGCGTGGTGGGTTTCGCGCTGGCCTTGCCCGACATCAACCAGGCGCTTAAACCGGCGGGCGGAAGGCTGTTCCCCACGGGGCTGCTCAAAATCCTGTATTATCAACGTTTGATCAAAAATTTGCGAGTCCTTACACTAGGGGTGGTGGAAGAGTACCGCGCTTCCGGCCT
>PLMF01000150.1:0-4601 GCA_003142355.1 Bryobacterales bacterium | reverse complement strand
ATCAACTGGCGACATCACCGGCAAAAAGAAGGGCAGCACATCGAACGATATTTTCGAGAAATGCCGGAACTTCACTCGTCCGAGTGATCTGCAATCCACCGGGCTCTACATGTACTTCGAGGTTTTTGGTGAACACGAAGGCTGTGGGCCGGGCGAAGTCCGTATGGGGCGGCGCAAGGTGCTGATGTTCGGGTCGAACGATTATCTCGGCCTCATCACCCACCCCAAGGTCATGGAGGCCTCCGCTCAGGCCGTCCACAAGTACGGAACCGGGTGCAGCGGTTCGCGCCTGCTCAATGGCACACTGGACCTGCATGTCAAGCTCGAAGCCGAGCTGGCCGCCCTGGTTCATAAAGAAGCCGCCCTCATTTTCAGCACCGGATTCCAGGGCAACTACGGCACCCTCTCGGCCCTCACCGAGAAGGGCGATGTCATGGTCTGCGACCACAACCTGCACGCCAGCCTGGTGGAAGGCGCGCTGCGGTCGCCCGCCCGCACCGTGCGCTTCCGTCATAACGACATGGACCACTTCGAGCGGTGCCTGGAGAACTGCCCGCCCGATGAGAGGATCTTGATCGTCTCCGAAGGCGTCTTCAGCATGGAAGGCGACATCGCCGACTTGCGCAACACCCTCAGGCTCGCCAAGCCGTACGGCGCGCGCGTCTACGTGGACGAGGCCCACGGTATCGGTGTGCTCGGCGCCACCGGCGCCGGCGCCGCCGAGCACCTGGGCGTGCTTGACGAAGTCGACATCGTCATGGGCACCTTCAGCAAGTCGCTGGCGTCGGTGGGTGGCTTCATTGCCGCCGACCGCGCCGTGGTCGACTACCTCAAGCACACCTCCCGTCCGTTCGTCTTTTCCGCCAGTCTGCCGGCGGCCTCGGTGGCGGCCGTAGGCGCGGCTCTCCAGATCATGAAGAAGGAGCCGGAGCGCCGCCAGCACCTGCTGCGCATTGCTCAAATGCTGCGCGACGAGCTGCGCGCGCGCGGCTTTGCCGTACTGCCCGGCGAGACCGCCATTGTTCCCGTGGTCATCCAGGAAGAGCTGGATGTCTGCCGCCTCTGCAAAGCGCTGCTCGAGGAAGGCATCTACGTCAATCCCGTGCTGCGCCCGGCCGCCGCGCAGAACCTGCTGCGCGTCTCCTGCACCGCCGCCCACACCGAAAAGCACCTGGACCGGCTGCTCACCACCCTCGAGAAGGTGTCCAACGCGCTGGGAATCGAGCGGTAGGCAACCGGCCCCGCAACTGCCGTGAAGCGCTCCGAGCGGCCAGCCCCGGATCTCCCGCTCCCACTACTGGAGAAATATTCACTCCCCCTGGCTCTCTGCCTCATCGCCATTGCCGCCGTTCGGATTGTGTCCACCTATACCGCGTTTGCCGACGTGGGCGATGAGCCGGCGCACCTGGCTTGCGGCCTCGAGTACCTGGCCCGGCATGTCTACCGGTATGAATCCCAGCATCCGCCGCTGGCGCGCGCGATGGCGGCGCTGGGACCGTACCTGGATGGCGCGCGGCCCGTCGGCGAGCCCAACCCCGAGTGGGAAGGCGATGCCATCCTTTGCCACTCCGGCCATCCCGGCCGCACCCTGTTTCTGGCGCGGCTCGGAGTCTTGCCTTTCTTCCTGCTGGCGTGCCTGGTGGTCTATTTCTGGGCCCGGCATCATTTCGGAAATTCGGCCGCGCTGTTGGCCACGGGGCTGTTCACCCTGCTTCCACCCGTCCTCGCCCACGCCGGCCTGGCCACTACCGACATGGCGCTGACGGCCTGTCTGGGCGCGGCGTTCTTCTCGTTCGTCCTCTGGGCGGAGAAGCCCACGCTGCCGCGCACCCTCCTGCTGGGCGCGGCCGCCGCTCTGGCCGCGCTCTCGAAGTTCACGGCGCTGGGTTTCCTGCCGGCCGCGGTGGCGCTGGCGCTCGTGGCGTACGTCGCCGTGGAACGGCCCGGCCTGAACAAACTCGCCGCGGGTGCCCGGCAGCGCGCCGCTCCATTCGCCCTCGCCGTGATCGCCGGTGCATTGCTGATCTGGGCCGGCTACTGGTTCTCGTTCGGCTTGGTGCCCGGCCCCGAGTTCTTCGACGGCATCCGCAGCGCCATCCACCACAATTCCACCGGCCACACCGCCTACCTGCTGGGCCAGGTCTCCAAGACCGGATGGTGGTACTTCTTTCCCGTGGCGCTGGCGGTAAAGACCCCCATAGCCTTCCTCTTGCTGCTGGCCTGGGGCGCATACCTCTGCTGGCAAAACCGAAGGAAGGTCGCATATTTGCTGCCGCTAGCCTTCTCGATGGGCATTCTGTTGCCGGCCATGACCAGCCACGTCAACATCGGCGTGCGCCATATTCTCCCCATCTACATCGGTTTCTCGATCATGGCTGGTGCTGCAGTCAATGGTGGGGCAGGCGGTGCCGCCTGCCACCCCCGTCGCAAACCGGCGTCCCTTATCCTGGTCTTATTACTCCTCTGGCTGGCCTTCACCGGCGCCATCCGCCACCCCGATTACCTCTCCTACTTCAACGAGCTGGTTGGCAGCCAGCCGGAGAAGGTCCTGGTCGATTCCGACCTGGATTGGAGGCAGGACACCAAACGCCTGGCCCAGCGCCTCAGAGAGCTGGGCGCCACCCAGGTTTCCTTCGGCCAATTTATCTGGCCAGCCCAGTGCCTGGACGTGTGGCCCGGACTCCCGCACCCCCAGGCGATCAATCCGCTGGTTCCAGTCGAGGGCTGGACGGCCGTCAGTCCGACCCTGGCCAAGACCACTCAGTACGGGATGGACTATCGGTTCCCCAATCTCCAGCCGTGGTTCGAATATATCCAGCCGGTCGAAAGGGTGGGCGCGCTTCTCCTGTACTATGTTCCCCCGGGCACATTGCGCCAGGCTCGCTGAGAGGAGTGTGAGGTTTGTCCAGAAAGAAACCCAAACGCCAATTCGAAAAGCCCGTCGAGCAACCGCAAACGGCCGCGCCTTTTCTGGAACGCCGCTCGCTCGTCCTGGCGATGTGTTTGATCGCGATCGCGGTCATCCGAATCGCGGCAGCCTGGCCCGCCATGAGCATCACCTTCGACGAACCGGCGCACCTCGCCTGCGGCTTGCAGTATGTGGCCCAGCACGTCTATTTGTATGAGCCGCAGCATCCACCCCTGGCGCGCGCCATGGCCGCATTGGGACCGTATCTGGACGGAGCCCGGCTCCTGGATGCCCCCAACATGATTCTGGAAGGCGTGGCCGTGCTGTATTACGGCGGCCACACCGGGCGCACCCTGACCCTGGCGCGTCTCGGCATCTTGCCGTTCTTCATCCTGGCGTGCCTGGTGGTCTATTTCTGGGCCAGGCGCTATTTCGGGAATCCCGTCGCGGTGGTTGCCACGGGCCTGTTCACCTTGCTGCCCTCCGTGCTGGCTCACGCCGGCCTGGCCACCACCGACATGGCACTCACCGCCTGTCTCGGCGCCGCCTTCCTCTCGCTGCTCGTGTGGGCTGAGAAGCCATCGTTCCGGCACAGCCTGCTGTTGGGAGCCGCCACCGCCATGGCCGTCCTCTCGAAATTCACCGCGCTGGGGTTTCTTCCGGTTGCGGCCGTATTCGCGCTGGTCGTCTACCTGGTCGCCGACCGGCCCGGCTGGAAGCGGCTGGCGGCTCTTGCCAAGCGGCGGGCGGCGCCGTTGGCCGTCGCGGTGCTTGTGGGCGCGCTGGTCGTCTGGGCAGGCTACCTCTTCTCCTTCGGCGCGGTGCCGGGCTGGAGCGTGCGGCTGCCCGCCCCCGAGCTTTTCGATGGCATCCGCCGGGCCATGCGCCACAACGCCGGCGAAGGCGGCGGCTACCTGTTCGGCCGGCTCAGCCCGACCGGTTGGTGGTACTTCTTTCCCGCCGCGCTGACGGTCAAGACGCCCCTCGCATTCCTGTTCCTTCTGGGCCTCGGCGGTTGGCTGACTGTACGGGCCGGGCATGCCCGGCCCCTACTGCCCTGGGCGTTCTCTCTGGGAATCCTGGCGCCGGCCATGACCAGCCCCGTGAACTACGGCGTCCGGCACGTGCTTCCCGTTTACATGGGCTTCTCGATTGTGGCCGCTCTGGCGGTGGTCCGTTTGGTCCAGACCGGGAAGTGGGCCCGCGTTGCCGCTGGCGCGCTGGTGCTTTGGATGGCAGTCTCGGGAGCCATTCGCCACCCCGACTACCTGGCCTATTTTAACGAGCTGGCCGGCAGCGAGCCGGAAAAGGTGCTGGTGGATTCCGACCTCGACTGGGGGCAGGACACCATCCTCCTGGCCCGGCGGCTGCGGGAGCTAGGCGCCAGGCAGGTTTCCTACATCCAGATGAATCTGGACAGCGCTCACCTCCAGGTATGGCCCGGCATGCCTCCCACCCGGCCCATCAACCCCCTGGTTCCGGCTGAGGGCTGGACGGCCGTTGGTCCGACTTTCTGGAAGGTAGGCCAATACGGCCTCGATCACCGCTACCCCAACCTCAACCCTTGGTTCGAATCCCTGAAGCCCGTCGAGCGAGTCGGCTCGCAACTTCTGTATTACGTCCCGCCGGGATCGCTGCGAGCCCCGCGTTGATGTGGGGCAGGATGGCATCCTGCGCGGCGGTTGGCAACCGC
>PLMF01000223.1 GCA_003142355.1 Bryobacterales bacterium | reverse complement strand
TTGTCGCGCGGGTCCATGCGCACAGGTTTCTCCGCGCGGCTGCTGTCGATGTGCGCGGGGTTCATGGCCCATACCACGCCGTCGGCCAGGGTTCGCTCGAGGCCGAAGAACGCCGCGACATACGGGGACCAGGTGAAATCGATCAGGCGCGTGGGCGCTCCGTGGTGCTGCATGAGAGCCAGCCACTGGAAGTCGTCGTCGGGGTCGGGCGGCTTTTCCAGAAACTGGTGCGCTTTGCGCTTGAAGATGCGCAGAATGCGGCCCTCCTGTTCCGGCCACGCGGCGCGCGCCACGCCAAAATTCTGGAAATAGCGGGAGAGCGAGCTGTAGAGCGGCCAGCGCTCGTCGCGCTCGCCGCGAAATGCCCAGTTCGAGTACGGCGGATTGACAATCAGCCCGAGAAACGCCTCCCAGGATTCCAGCCGGAAGACGCGGTAGGAGCGCCGGGTCCGTTTACGAGTGGCCATCTACTATGTATCGTAGCGGTACAGAGCCTGCTCGATGGGAAGGCCCCGGATGTCGATGCGCTTGAGGTCCGTCGTACCAATGCCGTGGGCTTCCGCCAGCAGCAGGGTGTTATCGCACGCGCGGAAGGGCGCGGTCCCGCGGAGGGCGCGCGGACTGTAGCCCATGACGGCGGCGGCCACTGCGTCAGTCGACACCGGATTCAGACCCGCCATCAGCACGCCCGGCTTGACCGTCCGGATGCGCTTGATCCACGGCCCTTCGCCTCCGGCGATGGATTCGACGCCATCGATGATGGCCAGGTGTATGGGGCGCGCGGCCACCAGGTCNNGGCGGCGCGGATTTCGACGGCTGGCGCTTGCCCTCGTGCAGCACCGCTTCGCGGCCCGAAGTCGGCCTCTCGTTCGGTTCGTCGACACCCGCGTCGTCGCCGTAAATCGAGGCCGGCGCAGTCCCGAAGCAGTTCTTGAGCGAAAGCGTCACGCCGCAGGTGTCATGGTTCTTGAGCTTCGCCAGGCTGACGAAGACATCCGTATCCTCGTAGGCGCGATTGAGGTCGTAGGCCGGGAACATGTAAGGGCTGCCCGGCACCTTGAACCGCGCGTAGGCCTTACTCTTCCCGAGAACGTTGGTGTTTTCGAATTCCACGCCGGCCGCGGCCGATTCGAGGGCGCGCACGTTCCATCCGGAATCGAGCATCACGTCTTCGAGGGGTCCGGCGGTGGCCCAGGGGCTTTCCACAAAACGGATGCGGCGCGCGCCGGCGCGGCCCAGCAGGTACGCGGTGGCGCCCACCAGCTTCGGATGGGTGTAGTGCGTCACGCCGGGCGGCTGGCCCTGAAATCGAATCCCCGGGCTGCCGGTCATGTTGAGCTTGACGGTCACCGTCTTGTTGCGCACCAGGCCATCGATTCCGCCCAACTGGTTGAAGAGCGCCGCCAGCCTAGCTGTGACGTCCTCGTCATAGGAGGCGCAGCGGGCGATGGAAACGGGCGCGGCAGGGGGTTCGGGGCCGGGCGCCGCCTTCAGCAGGGGCGCCGCACTGATCATGGCGAGCCATTCTCTTCGGGTCATACTATTGCTCCAGCTTGATGGTGGCGCAGACCAGCACCTTGTCGATGTCCACGCCCCCGCCTTCCTCGGTTGGGTATACTTCCAGGGATTTCGCTATGCCTTCCGGCGTGGTGAGGATCGCGCGCTTGTACTCGGCCGGAAAATGCACCGCGACGTTCTCCACCGGGTAATCCGAATAGTTGACCAAGTGGACGACCGCCGTCTTGCCGTCCGCGGAAGCCAGCAGGTTGGAAAGCATCGAGGAGACGTTGAACAGCCGCACCCCCATGTTCCTGCGCCCCACCATCGAATTCACGTCGCGCCAGATGTCGTTGAGGCGTTCGAGTTCGGCTTTGTCGAGCGTGATCTTGTCGCCCAAGGGGCTTTGATCTTTCCAGCCGGGCGGGCCAGTAAGCAGCATTCCGCCGGAGCGCGTGAAATTGCGCAGCACCTCTTTCTGGTCGGGAGTCAGCGCGTCGGCGTCCACGTTCACCGCCATGGTGGCGCCGGCGAGCGATTCGGCGGAGAGGTGCTGGCGCGGAACCGGCCGCACGGGCGTGTGTTTGACCGCGATCATGTCCAGGATGCCGCCCGAGAGCAGCCCTCCCTTGGCCGGGTCCTGAACAATGGCCAGCTTTCCGTACTCCTGCATGTGGCGCCATTCGGGGTGCTGTTCGAAGTAGCGGAGCAGATCGGCGATGCGCTTCCAGTCCGCCATGGTTTTGGGTTCACGGCGGGCGAGGCGCGCGGTGAAATCGTCGTCCAGCGCCAGCACCCAACGGGCGCCGGAGATGGCGGCGTCGGCAACCACTTGCAGATAGCGCGCGCCCGTTACCACGGTCTTGGGCGGCGGCTGGTTGGCCATCCACAGCGTGGCGTCGCCCCACGCGCGCACCGCGCGGATGAAACCGGTATTAGTGTCGATCCAGACCGAGCCCGAGGGGGCGGCCTTTTTAGCGCCGTCCTGTTCCACCGCGATGCCGGGCCACACGCCCTGGTACGTGCCGAGGATGGGAGCGCCCGAACCGAGCGCCATCCGGCTGCGGGCGGTCAGTTCGATCACCGGCGCGGCTCCGGCAGCCTCCCTCACACCGGCGGCGCCCTCCGGCAAATCGCCTTCGATGACGATGCCGGTGACTTTGGCGGCGGCTATCGCGCGCCGCACCGCGCCGGCCACATCACCGTCGGGAGCGATCACCGCCAGCGTCACCAGCCCACGCGCCGCGGCCGCCTGCACTAAATCGGGGACAACGGTCTTCAGCAGGAGGCAATTGACGGGGGTGCCGGAGAGCAGCTCGAGCGATGCCGGGTCGGACCACGGCCAGCGCATCGGAACCCAGTCGGACGGTTGCGGCGCGGAAGCGTACAAAAACGGCAGAAGGCCCAGCACCGCTCCCCAGCGGAGTGCTCGCATCCACATATACCTATTAGCTTAGACTACCTGTGTGGGGATTGGATGCGCGGGACCGACGCCTTCCACTATGCCAAACATGCAGACCGTCAACATCCATGAAGCCAAGACGCATCTCTCCCGACTGGTGGAGCAAGCGGCGAAGGGCGAGCCATTTGTGATCGCCAAAGCGGGCAAACCGCTGGTAAAAGTCACGCCGCTGGACACCCCGGTGGCCGGGCGGGTCAGGCGGTTGGGTTTCATGGCGGGTTGGATCCAGGTGCCGGACGATTTCGACCGGATGGGAAGCACCGAGATCGAGCGGCTGTTTGTCGGAAACGAATGAAACTGCTGTTGGATAAGCACATGCTGCTATGGGCCGCCGGGCAGCCTGAGCGTTTGCCTCGAGCGGCGCGCGCGTTGCTGGACGACCCGCGCAACGAGCCGATGTTCAGTGCGGCCAGTCTGTGGGAGATCGCCATCAAAAGCGGACTTGGGCGGGACGATTTCCAAGTGGATGCGCGGTTGGATGGCCTGCCGCCCATCCACAAAGACCCGTTCGACCGCCTGCTGGTGGCGCAGTCGATGGTGGAGGGTATCACTTTGCTGACCAACGACCCGCGGGTGGCGCACTATCCCGCGCCGGTGCGGCAGGTGTGATTCTCATCCCAGGCCAAGCGTGACGCGAAGCGCCGAGCCGCACTAAAACGCTATGATGAAAGCAGGACTGGAGAACCGGTCATGCAATTGAACGTCCCTCCCGACCTTGAAACACTGATCAACAAGCGCCTTTCCAGTGGCGGCTACCAGAGCCTTGAAGATGTGTTGCGCCGCGCTCTTGAGGCTCAGGACGCCGAGGAAAGCTGGACCGACGAGGAACGCCGGGCGTTGTCCGCCCACATCGAGGAAGGCTATCTTCAGGCCGAGCGCGGAGAGCTTATCAACGGCGCACAGGCCCGCCGTGAAATTCAGGGGATGAAAGACAACTGGCGTGAAGGGCGTTCGCCCAAACGATGAGCGGTTATGCTCTCACGCCGCTCGCCAAAGCCGATATTTTTGCTATCTGGTCTTACATTGCGGACGACAATGAGGACGCCGCCAACCGCGTGGAACAGGCCATCTATGGCGCTTGCGCGTTTGTTGCCGCAGCTCCTATGCGCGGCCATTCCCGCCCCGACCTCACCACCCGCTCGCTTCGTTTCTGGACGCTGACCCGTTATCCCAACTACACCATCGTCTACCGGCCGGAGACAGCACCGCTTCAGGTTGTCGCCGTTCTGCACGGGAAAAGAAATACGCGGCACATCCTGAAGCTACGCCCATGAAGAACGCGGCCCATGACACGGCGTTCTTCGGATCGCGTGAGCCGCCGGTCACTCCGGCCGTTTCGGCCGCCTGCCGGCTCTGCCCCGTGCGGACGTTTCCCCACACGTCTCAGTACTGATAACCTGGAGAAAGGAGCCGAGGCCGGCAGGCAAAGCGCGTGGATAAGACCATCCGTAAATACGCCAGCCACAAGGAAATGAAGGCCGATGAATATCGGTACTGGCAGAGCCGCCCGGTGCATGAACGGATGGACGCGGTTTCCGAACTCACCACCACCGCCGCCTACGCGCTGAAAGGCGTGGCCCCCGATGTACCAAGACTTCAAGGACCTGTTGTCCGCCTTCCACGCCCACAGCGTTAAGTATCTAATCGTTGGTGGTTACCCTGGCGGCAATCGCCAGGATTGCATCGCGTTTGGTGGCGCGCAACTCATCGAGCGTCATGATCGCCTCTGTTATCAAGTCACCTCTTTCCGGCGCTTGCCAGCAGTGCCCTTTGCGCGGACCTTGCCCTTTCCCTCCGGCACCGCCGGGACCTTCTTGCCGGCCCGCGCTTTCGCACGCTTCGGCTTCGCGGCGGCGCCGCCAGCCACCGCGGCATCCGGCCCAGCGCCCTGGGCCATGTCCAATCCAAACAGCGCCGCAAGGTCTTCGCCGCCCAGGACCTTGCCGGCAACCGGCGCCTGCTTCGCCTGGGGAAGGGCCTTTCCGGTCCCGGCGATGAGCTCCTTTTCGTCCACGCTGTGCAGCCGGAATAGTAGCTCGGGCTGATGGTCCAGACGCGCGCCGATGCCGTAGAGCACCGCCGCCACGTGCTTGCACATGCCGGCCCAGTCCGGACAACTGCACGAGAGTTGGATCTCATGGGGCGACGGGAAGAGGCCGGATTTCTGGCGGCAAACCCGTTCCATGACGCCCTTCGAGAACCGGCCTTGCAGTAACTCGATGAGCGAATCGATGGCGCCGGCGCAGTCCGTGCAGATGGACTGCCAGCGCGCCTTCGCCACTGGCGCGACTTTCACCGCAACCTCGTAAATTTCCGAGCCGCTGACCAGGGCTTTGATCTCACCGGGCGCGATCTGAAGATCGATCACGGAGCCGTTGCGGACATAGGTCCGGCCGCGCGGCAACCGGTTGGCAAAGTCGCTGTACTGTTCCAGGTTTTCGCACCAGGCCTTGCCCCAGAAGGTCTTGACGATGGTGCGGCCTTCCACCACCACCGGCGAGACCGGATGGCCTTTCTTCTTGAGCTTGGCCATCGCTTTTGCGGCTTTCCGCCGCCGCTCGGCCACGGAGACATAGGGTCTCCATCCGTAGAAGTCCATCGATTACGTCTCCTTCAGCGCTTTATTGATGTCGAGCGCCACCAGTTTGAGCAAGTCCTCGTCTTTCATCTCCGTCAGCAGCAGGTCGGCGCCGCCTTCCAGCAGGTCCGTCGAGAGTTGCCGCTTGGATTCGATGAGCTGGTCGATTTGATCTTCCACGGTACCGCGGCACACGAACTTGTGCACCAGCACATTCTTGGTTTGGCCAATGCGGAAGGCGCGGTCCGTGGCCTGGTTCTCCACCGCCGGGTTCCACCATCGGTCGAAGTGCACCACGTGCGAGGCGGCTGTAAGGTTGAGTCCGGCGCCACCGGCTTTCAGCGAAAGAACGAAGAACCCCACGGCTTCGTCTTCCTGAAAGCGGCGCACCGTTTCCTGGCGCTGCTTGACCGCGGTCTCGCCGTGAAGAACCAGGCCGGGGCGCCCGAAAATCGATCCGAGAAAAGCCGCCAGGGGAGCGATCACCTCCCGGAACTGGGTGAAGACGAGCACCTTCTCCTGCCTGGCCGCAATGACCTCCGCGATATCCCGCAATCGGGCCCATTTGCCGCTGTCGTCTTCACCCCAACTGCCGTCTCCCAGCCACTGTGACGGGTGGTTGCAGATCTGCTTGAACCGCATCAGGAACGACAGCACCAGGCCTTTGCGCTGGATGCCCTCGGCATCCTCGAGCAGCGCAGCCAGTTCCTCCACCGACTGCTGGTAGAGGGCGGCCTGCTTCCGGCTGAGCTGGCAAAACGCCTTCACCTCGGTCTTGTTCGGCAGATCCGCGATTACGGCCTTGTCGGTCTTCAGCCGCCGCAGAATGTAGGGCCGCACGAGCTCGCGCAGCGGGCCATAGGAATTGTGCGGCCTGTTGGCAAGGCCCTTGACGAAGTCGGCGAACTCTTTCGACGATCCCAGCAGCCCTGGATTGACGAAGTCGAAAATGGACCAGAGATCGCCGAGGCGGTTCTCGATGGGGGTGCCGGTCAGCGCGAATCGTACACCCGCCTTCAGCTTTTTGACGGCCCGGGTCTGCTTGGCATCGGGGTTCTTGATGGCCTGCGCCTCGTCCAGGACGACCAGGCGCCAGGCGGCTTCCGCGATCCACGGCACGCGGAGGAGCGAGCCGTAGCTGGTGATCACCAGGTCCACGCCGCGTAGCCGCTCTGGCGCAACGGTCTTGAGCGCGGCGGCCGGAAGTGCGGACGGGTGGGCGATGAAAGCCTTCAAACCAGGCGCAAAACGTTCGATCTCCGATGCCCAGTTCGCGAGCAGCGAAGCGGGGGCTACCAGCAGGCTGGGCTGCTGTTGGCCGGCCGTTTGGCGCTTGAGAACCAAAAGCAACGAAAGCATCTGCATGGTCTTGCCAAGTCCCATGTCATCGGCCAGGCAGGCCCCGAGACCGAGTTTCGCGATGAGGTAAAGCCAGCGCACTCCCACCTGCTGGTAGGGCCGGAGCGTCGCGTTCAGGGCCGCACCGGGATCGATTCGGGCCAATCCCTCCGGGCTGCGGAGACCTTTCAGCGTCTCTCGGAGCCAGGGGCCGGCCACCACCTGAGACCACTCGGCGCGCGCGTCCTCGGAGGCGTCGCCGGCTTCGATATCGGCGCCGGCGAGCAAGCGAGCAGCCTCCCGAAAGCCGAGCCCGTTCTCCGCCGCCGTCCGCTCGACCTCACGGAAGTGCTCCAACATGCGGCGCAGCCGCTCTCGGTCCACTTCTACCCAACGGCCGCGCACGAGCGCCAGCCCATCGGATTTCTCCAACAACTCCCGGATCTCGGCGGCGGTCAAGCGTTCGCCATCGAGAGTGACTTCCAGTTGGAAATCGAGCAGCGCGTTTTGACCCAGTCCCACTGGCGGCTTGCCACCGATTTGGGCCGACACCTGTGGCCGTGGAGGCCGGTTAGCCCGCCACGTAGCCGGCATTCGAACCACCACCCCGGCACTCTCAAGCTGCGGGACGTCTCTCAAAAGCTGAATGGCCTCCTGGGGCGTCCACCGAAGCGGGTGGAAGATCTCGCCGCCATCCACGAGGGCCTTCAACCACGGGCAGGTCTCCGACGCTCTCTGCACGGGAAGAAGCAGGGACAGCAGACCGTCCTTGTTGGCGACGCCGGCATATTCGCCGAGAGCCTTCCCCAACGGAAGGTGTTGAGCTTTGGCATTGGCCGCCAACCGAGTGGTGTAGGTTGCCAGAAAGGCGAATGGCGCGTCCAGGTCTTTGCGGTTTTCGGCCAGATTGAAGTGCACGCGGCCGACCAGGTTCCAAGCGGGGTTCCGGCTCTTCAGGAACTCTTGTATCCCGCATTTCGATTCCGCCAACTCGGTACCGAACGCGGCGTCGAGTTCCCGCCAAAGGACGCCCAGGACCTCCGCGGTCAGATACTCCGCCCCAGTCATGGGGGGCGCCGCCAGCACCAGCCGATCCAACACCGCGGCGGGCGGCGGCGGGACACGCGTATCCGGCTGCGTGCAGAGGGCTGTTACGTAGCCTGCGCCGAATTCTCTCCAGTAAGAGAAGACGGGAGGAAGCGCGGCTCCGGCTTCAGCCGCCCCGAGTTGCAGAAGACCATGCCCCGATCCGCGCCCGAAGGCCTCCTTCAGGCGTTCAGCCAGCTCGGGATCGAGCGCCGGCGCGTCGGGTTCTTCGACAACCGCAAGACGCCCGTGCGGAGTCACTGCCAAAACCCGGTGACAGACGGAACGTTTCCATGTTTCTTGCCCGCGAAAACCGGGAAACGTTCCGTCTGTCACCGGGTTTTTTAGCTGATCCATCTCGCCAGGCCGAATGCGGCGGCCGATGCCAGGCCACCGATGGTCACCGTCTGCAGGCCGCCGCGCAAAGCCGAAATGCCCGTCAACTTGCCCTTGACGTAGCCGAAGACGAAAAGCGCCAGCAGCGTCACCACCACCGAAACCGAAAGCGCCGAGTAGAGTTGGCGGACGAGCATGTACGGGGCCAGCGGCACCAGGCCGCCGAGGATGTAGGAAATCGCGATGGTCGCCGCGCTGTTGCGCGCGCGGCTGGGGTCGGGCTCTTCGAAGCCGAGCTCGAAGCGCATCATGAAATCGACCCAACGCCCCTGGTCGGCGCAGACCGCCTTAACCACCGGGGCGAGGTCCTGCTCCGACATGCCGTAGCCGCGGAAAACGTCGGCCACCTCCTCGGTTTCTTTATCGGGCACCTCGACCGTCTCGCGGATCTCGCGCTCGCGCTCCGATCGGTAGTGGTCCCGGTCCGTGCGCGCCGCCAGATAGCCGCCCAGGCCCATGGCGATCGATCCGGCGGCAATCTCCGCTATCCCGGCGATGACGATAATGCCGGTGGATGCGACGGTTCCGGAAAGGCCCGCGGCCAGGGCGAACGGAACCGTCAGGCCGTCCGACATCCCGATCACCACGTCCCGGACTGTCTCCGAGGCTGCGAAGTGTTTTTCAACGTGCGGCGTACTGGGCATAAGTCCAACATCATACCCTTTACGCCGGCGTCTGCGCGGCGGTCACCCGTAGTTCCGGAACTGCTCCCAGAAGGCGGGCCAGGGTTGGCGGAGCTGGCGGCAAACGAAAAGATCGGGGTGACGGGTGGTCTCTTCGTTCAGGACCCCGCGGCGGTTCGTGACGTGACCGAGGCCGCCCTCCTTCGGACCAGTGTCGATGATGCGACCCAGACGCTCGAACGCGAAAAGGCACGCCTGAAATCCGCGGCCCTCGGCGTGGGAAGCCGCGGCCAATAGAGGTTTTCGGGTTGTTTGCTAACCACGCCCTAAAGCCGCAGTCTAAAAGACAGCCGGGATGGAGCTGACCGATTTAGCCTTTGTCGCCAAGGCGCGCTTGGGCGACGCCGACGCCTTTCGGGCGCTGGTGGAGCGCCATGGCCGTCCTCTGTTCCGCCTGGCGTTTCGTATGACTGGCAACCAACATGACGCCGAGGACGTGGTCCAGGAGAGCTTTCTCCGGGCCTGGCGCCAGCTCGGCAAGTTCGATGAACGGGCGAGTTTCGGAACCTGGCTGTACCGCATCGCCACCAACTGCTCGCTGGATGTGATTCGCTCGCGCAAGCGCCGCTCGAAACAGGAGGCGGGCCCGGAAGCCGGGCTCTCCGAGATGGAAGATCCGGTCCTCTCGCTGCCGTCCGGCGATCCCACGCCCGATCGCCTGGCCATGAGCGGCCAAGTCCGTGAGTGCGTGGCCGAGGCCATGAACGAGCTGAGCGCCTCCGAGAGAACCGCCTTCGTGCTCCGGCATTTCGAAGGCATGCGCATTGAAGACGTCAGCCGCGTCCTGGGGTGCCAACCCGGCGCGGCCAAGCACAGCGTGTTCCGCGCCGTGCAGAAACTGCGGCGGGCGCTGGAACCTCTAGTGAGCGGGGCAAGATGAACCACCTGAGCGAAGAACAATTGATTCTGCATTACTACGGCGAAGAGGACGATGCCCTCGCCGCCGAGCGGCACCTCGGCGAATGCGAGGACTGCCGCACGCTCTATGGCTCGCTCCAGCGGACGCTGAACGTGGTGGATTCCCTGCCCGTGCCGGAGCCCGGCGCGGAGTACGGCGAGCAGGTCTGGAAGCGCATCGAACACCGCTTGCCGGCGCGGCGCCGTGCCCGCTGGCTCTGGGCTCTGCCTGCCCCATGGCGCTGGGCCGCGGCTAGCGCTGCTTTCGCGGCGCTTCTGGTGGCGGCGTTCCTGGCGGGCCGTTTTTACCCTCACCCGCGCCAGCCCGTCCAACTGGCCGCCGCCGACCCCCAGGCCGGCGAGCGTATCCTGCTGGTGGCGGTGGGCGATTACCTGGAGCGTTCTCAAATGGTCCTGATCGAGCTGGCCAACGCCCACTCCCCAGGCTCGCTCGATATCTCCTCCGAGCAGGAGCGCGCGGTGGACCTGGTCAGCGAAAATCGCCTCTACCGGCAGACCGCGGGCCACACGGGAGACTCGGCTGTGGCCAGCGTCCTCGACGAGCTGGAGCGGGTGCTGCTGGATATCACGCACGCGCCCTCGCGCCTCTCGGCGGGGGAATTGGAGAAGTTGCGGCAGAGACTGGAAGCCGAAGGCATTTTGTTCAAGATCCGGGTGCTGGGCTCGAATGTCCGGAACCAGGAAAGGCAGAAGTTATAAGGAAGGTTCAAACCATCATGATTCAATATCGATTCCTCACTTCCGTTTGCGGCCTGGTGTTGACGGCCGCCCTGGCGCTGGCACAGGCTCCGGCGCCCGTTGCTCCGCAACCGCCGGCGCCACCGGCCGCGCCGCGCCCGGCCGTTGCGCCGATGCCTCCCCTTGACGCGTTCTCCCCCGACTGGGTTAACGACGTGGCGGAGGAGGCCCAGATCAAGGCTCAAGAGATGCTCTTCCAGAATCAGGAGAAGATGGCTCAGGTCCAAGAGAAGATGGCCGACGTGCAAGCCAAGTTCAAGTTCGACACCGTTGGGCCGATGGCCCTTGCCCAGACCATGGTTCCATTTCCCAGGCGCCGCACGGAAAGCGACGATCGCCTCTACCAGGACGGCCAGCGTGCGCTCGACAGCCGCCGCTGGGACCAGGCCCTGGAAGATTTCAACCAGGTGGCCGCCCGCGCCGGTTCGCGAGCGGATGGGGCCCTCTACTGGAAGGCCTACACGCTCAACAAGCTGGGCCGTCGCGACGAAGCTATAGCGGCCATCGCCGAGCTGCGCAAATCATACGCCAGCAGCCGCTGGCTGGACGATGCCAAAGCGCTCGAGGTTGAAGTCAAGCAGGCTTCCGGCCAGAAAGTGGCGCCCGAAAGCGAATCGGACGAGGACCTCAAGCTGATGGCCATCAACGGCCTCATGCAGTCGGATTCGGAGCGCGCCATTCCGCTGCTCGAAAACCTGCTGAAGGGCGCGCAGTCGCCCAAGTTGAAGGAGCGCGCGCTGTTTGTGCTGGCGCAGAGCAGCGTGCCCAAAGCCCAGCAACTGCTGGAGCAGGTGGCGCGCGGCGGCGGCAATCCCGACCTCCAGGTGAAGGCCATCACCTATGTGGGCGTGGCCAGGCGGCGGCAAGGCGCCGGCAACGGGCAGCTTCTCGCCGAGATCTACGCTTCCACCAGCGACGCCAACGTGAAGCGTGCCATTTTGAACGCGTACATGGCCAACCGCGACACCGAGCACCTGTTGCAGATAGCGAAAACCGAGAAGGCTCCCGAGCTTCGGCTCGACGCCATCCGGTACGTGGGTAGTGCTGGCTCACCCAACGGCGATGCGTTGGTGGCGATCTACGGTTCCGACCAGGACAAGCAGGTGAAACAGACCATCGTCGAGACGCTGTTCGCCCACGGCAATGCCAAGGCAATGGTGGACCTGGCGCGCAACGAGAAAGACCCGGAACTGAAGAAGACCATTGTCCGCTACCTCTCCACCATGCGAGGCAAAGAAGCCACCGACTACCTGATGGAGATCCTCAAGTGACACGCGCTTTCTGGCTGATGGCGGCCGCGCTCCCGCTCGCGGCGCAGCCCAAGTTGCTGATCAACGCCAAGGTGGACACGCGTTCGGCCGCCACCGGGTTGGAACGCGAGTTCCGGCCGCTGCTCACGGCCGAGCCGCAGCCGGCGTGGATCGGATATACTGTGCCGGCGGCCGGCGGCTCGCAGCTTGGGTGCGAGCTGGTCAGCCCCGGCGGATGGTACGCCCCCGGCGTCATACACCTGGAGCCGCCCGACCACGCCGTGATCCTGTTCCGCGTGGAAGCCAACGCCGTCAGCCGCATCCGCGCGCTATCGCCGGAGTGCGAAATCGACGCCGGCGGCGATCCGGTGCACTGGATCGCGGATGTCCAGCCCGCCGAAAGCGTTGCTCTGCTGGCGACGTTCGTTCCGGGCGATGGCGCCGTGAAAGCCATCGCGCTCCACGCCGGCCCGGCGGCCGATGCGGCTCTCGAGCGATTCATGGCGCCCGATCAGCCAGAATCACTGCGCCAGCGGACGGTCGCCTGGTTCGGTTCAACGCGCAGCCGGCGGGGGTTTGAAGTCCTCAAGAACCTGATCGCGAGCGACCCCAGCGAACCCGTGCGCGAGCGCGCCATCTCCGCCCTGGCGGTGAGCAAGGAGCCGGAAGCGGCCGATTTGTTGATCTCCACCGCGCGCGCCGACCGAAATCCGCGTCTCCGCGCGCAAGCGATCGCGGCGCTCGGCCGCAAGTCCGGACCGAAGACCGTCGCGGTGATCCGCGAAGTCATCGAGAAAGACCCCGATGCCCAGGTGAGACGCCGCGCCGTTTCCGCGCTGCGCGTCCTGCCGGACGGCGAAGGCATTCCGCCGCTGATTGAAGTGGTGAAGACCACTCAAAACGCCGACGTGCGCAAACAGGCCATGTCCTCGCTGGCCCAATCCCGCGACCCGCGCGTGCTAGCATTCCTGGAGGACCTGCTGAAAAGGGGTCAGACGCAATTACCCTAAGTTTAAACGTGTCTGTCCCCTTTTTCTTCGAGCCGGCATAAGCCACCTGCCCCGCCGCCGATGAATCAGAGCACCCGCACCAGGGCACGCGAAGCACGGGCTTTGATCACAAACTTCTTGTCGGCAGTCACCAGCGGCGCGCCTAGCCGTTCCGCAAGCGCCAGATAGAGACAGTCCTCGAACGGGTGGCTCAGCTCCACCGCAAGTCCCAGTGCGGTTACCAGGTCTGCCTCATCCGCAACCAAACTGATTACGCTGTCCCGCAGAGTCTGAAGCCACAATCCCATTGCGGCCTCGGCATCGCGCGGTTCAATCTCGCGAAAACGCGCTCTTCGCGCCAACGCGGCAGCTACTTCGGTGCGGATCAGAGCGGGCGCCACGAGCCTCTCCTCGCTCGCAAGCAACTCCTGCGCAGCGGCATCGCCCGGCTCCGGCAGCAGCCACTTGACTGCGACGCTGGCATCGACGACGATCATCCGCGTGCTTGGCGGTCCGCGCGAATGCCGCCGGTGCTGTCGGCGAGCGTGCCGTATTTTCGGCACAGCATCTTGCGAAATGCCGCCATCTCGGCGGTGCGGTCCTGTTTCGCCTTGCTGGCGGCTTCCGTCAGAAGGCTCCGAAGTTCCTCCTCCAGACTGCGCCGATCCCGCCTCGGCAACACTGCAAACATCGCGGGCGATAGGTCACCGGCCCTACTGGGAACCACCGGCGCCCAAAAGTGTCACCACCGAGTGGATGATCTGCTGGAATAGTTCCCGCTTCAGCCTGCCAACCTGCACTACCATCAAGTCCCGGCTGGCGGTGAAAAGCTTGCCGGGCCGCGCGTAGCTGATTGTACGCAACGAACCGGCGGCGAAGCTGGCGTCATCCAACTTGACGGCCCGCGCGTCGCTATAAGGCTTGCTTGTCACCTGGCACAGAATCCAGTCGCCGCGGCCAGCATCCGCAAGAACCACTGCCGGGCGCAACTTCGTCCGCGACAGGTCGGAGAATGGAAACTGCACCAGGATTACTGCGCCCGCTGCAGGTGCGACCACGCCTCATCCTCCTCGGGGCGGTCCCAGTCCTCGGCCAGCGCAGCCTCGCTCAGCAACGCAGTCTCTGGCGGGCCCGCGACTTGCCGATCCTCCAGGATGGTGACCAGCGCGCGCCGCCCTGCAGGGAGATGCACGGGCTCGAGCAGGCGCACGTTGCCCTGCTCATCGATCACAGCTTCGACTGTTCGAATCATCGTCTCTCCCTCTGTCCGCAGTGTATACCAGCCGACCCGCGCTAGCCCAGCCCGATCAAGTCCGTTCCTCACTCGCCGTCTTCGAGCGGCCCCACCTTGAGCACCGCCAAGAACGCTTCCTGCGGAATCTCCACGCGGCCCACCCTCTTCATACGCTTCTTGCCTTCCTTCTGTTTTTCGAGCAGCTTGCGCTTGCGCGAGATGTCGCCGCCGTAACACTTGGCCAGCACGTTCTTGCGCATGGCGGAAATGTTCTCGCGGGCCACGATCTTGTTGCCGATGGCCGCCTGCAAGGCCACTTCGAACATCTGCCGGGGGATCAGCCGGCGCAGCCGCGAGATGAGGTCCTTGCCGCGCTCGAAGGCGAACTCCTTGTGCACGATGATCGAAAGCGCGTCCACCGGTTCACCCGCCACCAGCACGTCCAGCTTCACCATCTGCGAAACGCGGTATCCCGACAGGTGGTAGTCCAGCGATGCGTAACCGCGCGAACAGGATTTCAGCCGGTCGTAGAAATCCAGGACGATCTCGTTCAGCGGCAGCTCGTAGGTCAGCATCACGCGCCCGCCGCCGATGTACTCGAACTTCTTCTGCACGCCGCGCTTCTCTTCGAGCAGCTTCAGAATTCCACCCAGGTACTCCTCGCGCGTGATCACGGTGGCGTCGATGATGGGCTCTTCGATCTGCTTGATCTCGGAAGGGTCGGGGAACTTGGTGGGGCTGGTCACTTCGATGACTTCCCCGACGGTGTTGGTGATCCGGTACCGCACACCCGGCGCCGTGGTGATGAGGTCGATATCGAACTCGCGCTCCAGGCGCTCCTGCACGATCTCTAGGTGCAGCAGCCCCAGAAATCCGCAGCGGAAACCGAAACCCAGCGCCACCGAGTGTTCGGGTTCGAAGTTGAAGGCGCTGTCGTTGAGCCGCAATTTTTCGAGCGCGTCGCGCAACAGGCCGTGCTCGTGGGATTCCACCGGGTAGAGGCCGGCGAACACCATGGGCTTGATCTCTTCGAAGCCGGGGAGGGGCTCCGCGGCCGGGGCCTCGTCGTCCACGATGGTGTCCCCGATCTTGGCGTCCGACACCGTCTTGATATTGGCGGACAAGAACCCCACCTCGCCCGCCGCCAGTTCGTCGCACGGGGTGGCCTTGGGCGCCTGGTACCCGAGGGCTTCCACCTCGAACACCTCTCCGTTGGACCACAGCCGGATCTTCTGCTTCAGCCGCAGCCTTCCATCCAGCACGCGCACCAGAATGATCACGCCGCGATAAGAATCGAACCACGAGTCGAAAATCAACGCACGCAGCGGCGCTTCGAGCGATCCCTTGGGCGGCGGCACCAGGTGCACGATGGCCTCCAGGATTTCATGGACCCCGGTGCCCAGCTTGGCGCTGGTCAGCACGGCGTCGCGCGCGTCGAGGCCGATCACCGTTTCAATCTGCTCGCGAATGCGCTCCGGCTCGGCCGA